>DASYZW010000654.1:0-5643 GCA_035945915.1 Verrucomicrobiia bacterium
GAACTGACGCAAATTACGGTCACGTCATGGGGGGAAATGATCGCGGGCAATTCACCGAAGCCGTAAATTTTTGCAGGGAACAATTCGAAGCCGGTCAGGCGATTCATAAAATGCAAAAATTCGTTGCGATAAGTGACGGCGAGGAAACCGATGCCCAAACCGCCAAGCACCCCGAAAACCCCGATGATGGCACTCTGGCCCAAAAAAATGCCGGAGATTTGAAGGTTAGCGGCGCCGATGGCCTTGAGCATTCCAATTTCCCGCGTCTTTTGAACGACAAAGGTAATTTGCGCGCTAAGAATGCAGAGGGCCGCGACCAGGACGATAAAAAAGAGGAGATAAAACATCATATTTTTCTCCACTGCAACCTGGCCCAAAAGCACGGAGTTCTGTTCTTCCCAGGTGGTGATTTGGAACCCGGGGCCGAGGGTGTCTTCGAATTCCTGCTTTACTTCCGCTGCCTGAAAGGGATCGCGAATTTTTACCGACAACCCATGAACGCTATCGTCCAAATCGTACAGGTCCTGGGCGTTTTCGAGGGACGTTCCGATTACATCCAGGTCGTACTCGTAGTACCCCACATTGAAAATGCCGCTCACAGTATAATCATCCGGAAGAATCGCTTCCTGGTTGGTTTTGCCATGCTGCAATTCGGCCTCCATTTTCCGAATCTCGCTGGGCGAATAGATGGAGACATGATCTCCGACGTTCAACCCGTTTTGCTCCGCGAATGCGCTGCCCACAATAATGGTTTGTCCGCTTAAGTCAAAGCTGCCGCCGGGTAAAATCTTATCAGGCAATACGCTGACCGAACTTTCGGCGGTGGCGTCAATGCCGCGAAGCATGGGCGTGGCAAAATATTGGCCCGAGCCGTTGGTGGCCTGGGTCTCAACCAGGACCGGTCCGAGGACAAACGGGGCGATGCCGGTGACGTTTTTGTTCGAAGAAATGACCCGCATGATGTCCTCATAACCCGAAATGGGCCGGCCCCCGAGGCCCTGGATTTCCACGGGCGCGTTAAACCCGAGAATTTGCTGGCGCAAATCATGGTCAAAACCGCTCATGACGCTGATGACGATGATGAGAACGGCCACGCCGAGGGCGACGCCGATGATGGAAATTACCGTGATAATTGAGACGAACGACCGCCGCGGCCGCAGATATCGCAGGGCCAGAAGCAGTTCAAACGGCAGTTTCGACATTTGGCAAGAGTAGATGGCCGGCGATAGAGTTCAAGTTTTTCCAAGTTTAAACGGGTTCCCTTTGCCCGGAGCGTTTGAGAGGCGAGGCAGGAACGGCAGGGCAAAGAGCAAATAAAGCCAATGCAGGATAAAATGGGCGGCCAATACAAAACAAAAGGCGACGAGGCCGAGCAAATCCAGGGCGTACAAAATAAGAGCCGCCGTCATGAACAGAGCGCCGGGCAAAAGGGCGGCGCAGCACAGTTTTAGGCTGGCGAGCAGGCTTAGATCACGGTTCGCAAAAAATCCCAGGAGCTTAGCGGGCAGAAAATAGACAGCCGCCAAAATCCACCAGGTTGCCGGGAGCAGAACCATCGTAATGGCCGCGATTAAAAATAAAATTTCCGCGCGCCAGGCCTTCCAGAGCGGATCCAAGTCGGGCTGATTGAAGGGCGCGTCTCGCACGGGATATGAGACATCCGCATACCCGAACAAGGAAAAAACGCGAACGGTATCCCGGCCCAATTCAATTTGAAAATCGGCCGTAGTTGAATGCCACTGACCCGCATGGTCCGGGTCGACGTTAATCGCCAGGAATGGCCCATCGGCGAGCGTTTGCGGGTCGCCGCTCCAGGCCAGGCTGCCTGATTGGACCTGGCCGGAATCCGGGAGGTTATCAATGGCAGTCTCGATGACTGGAAAGCACGCGCGATGAAAGAAATACGCAACAGCCGAAGCGGCAAAAAACGCGAAAATAAATTGCGCGACCAGAAGCCGGCGGACGCCGGCACGGGCAAAAGCGGCGATCCCGCGCGGCGTAAACGGTTCAGAAAAGACCGAGGCAGTCATTCGCAGTCGCAGGATAACCAAAATTGAAAAATTAAAAAGTCTTCAGCATCCGGCGAAAGGCGGAAGGGAGGAGCGCCGCACCGGATAAATCCGCGCGAACACTCAACCGTGCCGCGGGAATTCGGCCAATGGGCCGCAGACGAATCAGGGGTCGAACGTCCGCCGCTATACCGAATCACTCTTTTTGTTCCGCCAACGGTTGCTGTGGATTTTGATTAGGCGGCGGGACATGGACGACTGAGACCGGGTACCGAAGTTTCATCACGTCATCCACGAGGACTTCAACAAAAAATGTGCCGGCGGCTTTGAATTCGACGTTGCCGAAGAGCATGATGTTGGTCGCGTGCGCGGCGGCATCGTGAAGCTCGAACTTCATTTCCGCTTTGCGCAAAACGGTCGTTTGATCGGGCGCGATGAACCGAATGGTTTCGTTAAATCGGCCGATGCCGGCGGTCCACCGGTTAAAAACGCAGAGCCGTCCGGCGACGATCGGGAGTTGCGGCACACGCAAGGCGTTGACCACGCCGATGATGAAAAAATTTCCGTTGGCTTCCTGGCGGACTTCTTCGCACAGAAGGGAACATTGCAAGTCGGGGAGAATTCGGGTGGCATTCATATCAGGTATTATTGGTTGCCCGCTCAGCGGCGGTGACAGTGTTACGCATAAGCATGGCAATGGTCATAGGGCCTACGCCGCCGGGATTGGGCGTGATTTTGCCCGCCACATTTTGCACGGCCTTGAAATCAACATCGCCGACGAGTTTGCCATTGACGCGATTAACCCCCACATCAATGACGATTGCGCCGGGCTTGACCATTTCCGCTTTCACAAATTCGGCAACTCCCATGGCGGCGATCAGAAGGTCCGCCCGGCGGCAATGACCGGCGATGTCGCGCGTGGCCGAATGGCAAATCGTCACGGTGGAATTCGCATTTTTGCCCTTTTGACAAAGCATGGCGGCCATGGGTTTGCCCACAATATTGCCGCGACCCAGAACGACCACTTCCGCGCCATCCGTTCGCACATTTGAACGCGCGAGCAATTCCATGATTCCGGCGGGAGTGCAGGGATGAAAGCCTCCCGGGTCGCCGAGCATCAATCTGCCCACATTAATCGGGTGAAAGCCGTCCACGTCTTTTCCAGGAAGAACCGTTGAATAAACCCTGGTTTCGGAAATGTGCTTAGGCAAAGGGGCCTGGACGAGGATGCCGTGCAAGCGCGGATCCTGGTTCAGTTTTCCAATCAGGGCCAGAAGTTCGGCTTCCGGGGTGCTTTCGGGCAGCACGGTGGTTTCGGAAAAGATACCGAGTTCGGCGCAGGCCTTTTCCTTGCGACCGACGTATACTTTGGACGCAGGGTCCTCGCCCACCCGGACGAAGGCCAAACCCGGTTGCGCGCCGCGCTTCTTTAAGTCTGCGACGCGGTGTCCGAGTTCGCCCAAAACAGCCGCCGCGATGGCCCGGCCATCAATGACGTTGTTTGGGAGGGGTGAGGTCAAGCCGTTTGATGACGTGTTTGCCTAAAACCTGGACGTTTTGAATCGCGATGACAGGCGTATTAGGCCAGCGCGCATCCACACCTTCTTCGCCGGTTACGATCACTTCGTCGTCAACAAGCTTGCTCAAATCCTGGTCGGGAGAGGTTGGATAGAGGAAGTCAATATCCAAGGAGGTCTTCGGATCATAAAGTTTATAGGCGGTGGGCGCGATGACACTGCCGACGGGACCAACCACACCCTCATGCTGAACGATGCGGACGGTAGGCTGGGGCGGCGGCGGCGGCGCCTGCGGCGGCGGCGGCGTGGTAATAATTTGCTGTGGCGGTTGAACCTGCGTCGGCGTCGGGGCCACTTCCGGCGCCTCGGGATTGCTGGCTACGGCGGCGGGGGGCATGGCCTCCTGCGTCAAAAATTTAGCCGCCACAAATGCGTAGGCATTAGCCGGCGGTTCGATTCTCTTCCACGCGCCTTTGGTTTCAATTTCATTGACGGCGGTGCCCTGATCCACCACGCCGACAACACTGAAATTCTCGCCCGGGCCGGCGCGCAGGTTCAGCTTCTTGGTAGAGACCGTCCCGTGGTTGACGTATTTGGCCATGACCCAGACATGACCGTTTGTGGGGAAGGAAATTTTGGCCCATTGGGACGGCTCATCGGCGGCGTGATGCGCGAGGTTGATTTGTTCCAGGACATTCACGGTATCGCCCCTGGTCAGGTGGGCGACGGCTTCGCCTTTGAGACCCGCCTGACCGCGGACGGTCAATTCGCTGGCGCTGACCTGGGCGGGACCGGGTGAAAGCGTCACGGTCGGCTCTTTCACGGCCGGGCTGTGTTTGACAACGTGGTGTTTTCGAAGGTGTTTTGCGGGCGGTTTGGCGGCAGGGGTGGCCGGGGCCGGGGCGGGCGCGGCAGCGGGGGCGCTTTCCGCGGCGGGAGAACTTACGGGTGGCGGGACGGCCGGCAATGTGTTGGGGTTGTTTTGAGCGAAGAGGCTTGCCGCCATCAACGTTCCCAAAATGGTCCATATCGTCTTCATCATTTCAAAAGTAAAGTTTTTATTTCAGTATCTGTCAATGCCCGCCAGCGGCCCGGTTTTAACTCACCGAGTTTGATTTTACCAATCTGCGTTCGCTGCAACCGCCGCACGGTCAGGCCCTGAGATTCGAACAACCGCCGCACTTCACGATTTTTGCCCTCGCTCAGCTCCAATTCAACCACGTTCTTTGAAACCTGGCGCGCACTGTCGGCTTTCAGTTTATCGCCCGCATGGAAAATGCCACGAACAAATTTTCCAAGCATCTCCTGTTCCACACCGCCGTCCACGGTGGCCACGTACTTCTTTCGGACTCCGTAACGCGGATGGGTTAGGCGCAAGGCGAATTGTCCATCATTCGTCAAAAAAATCAACCCTTCGCTATTAAAATCCAGACGTCCAACAGTGTTCGCAATTTGCCATTCCGCGGGCAACAAATCATAAACGGTCCGCCGTCCCAGCTCGTCATTGTGGGAACAGACGAATCCTGCGGGTTTATGCAGGGCAATGTAAAGTTTTTTGCGTTCACGAATTTGACGGCCATCCACCGAAACTCGGTCATGAAGGGGGTCTACGCGGGCGCCGAGTTGATGCACGGCCCGGCCGTTGACGGCGACCCGGCCCTCCCGAATCATTTGTTCAGCCGCGCGGCGCGACGCCACACCGGCATCAGCCATGAACTTTTGCAGCCGGACGCTTGTCACGTTGAAGCGTTAAAGCGTTTGAATTTTGCAAGGGCTGAGCTTCCCCGGCTCCAGCCTTTTGCGGCTTCTTTACGCTTCCGGCTTGGTTTTGCGAAGGCCGGTGATGCGGTCGCCGGACTTCCATTGGCCGCGCTTTTTGAGGAGTTCCACGCGCTCGAAACGCTTGAGGACATTGCGCTTGCCGCCCAAAGTGGCTGCCGCGCGGAGGCTGCGATGCTGTGACATAAATTCAATAAAACTTGGTTTCTTAAAAAACGAACGGGTTATATAGCAGAACCAGCGAGGGTTGCCAATAATTTTATTTTCCATTTATACGGCGTGGCAATTGCCTGCGAGCCACGGGACAGCGCCTCAATATCGGCATCGAATGGCTCAAT
>DASYZW010000655.1:0-4332 GCA_035945915.1 Verrucomicrobiia bacterium
AGGATTCGGCCAGTGACCCCTCTACCGCCTGCAATTACTGGTGAGGTGTATGCAGGGCCAGGTAAATCATGTCCGGATCGGTGATGGAGCACGGCACCTGCTGGACAGTTGTGTAGTCTACAAAATAGTGAACACCCAGGATCGGGCCCCTCCAGATATGCTGCTCGGCATGGCCATCGGCAAAGACAATCCCGCAACCGTGGTTGAGCTGGTTTCCCGGCAATTCGGTGAACACAGTTACCGGATAAGAAGGCGTATAAAGCAAGCCATCATCGATGCTGTCGGGGTGTTCATCCATAATGACCCAGCTATCGCTGGGACCGGGCGAACGAAAATCGGTCGTTCTCTTTGCCACGTACCAGGGGCTCCATCCCCAGGGAGAGGTGGGATTGCCGTACTTGTAGCCGCCTCCGATAGCGCCGTTCATGGCCACGGTGCGGGAACGATGGTTCCATCCCAATCGACCTTGAATCGCGGTGACGTAATGATCCGCGGGGCAGGTAAAAAGTGCGGGGTTGTTGCCCAGGTAATCACCCAGCAGCGAGTACTTGTTATTAACGAGGTAGCTCGTGTTGGTATTATAGGCGCCGGCTGACCAATCGAGGGAACCGGCGATCCAGGACGGGAAAATACTGCCGTTGGGATAATAAGTGGTATTGAACACGTGAGGGTCGCTATTGATAGCGAGATGTTCCTGGTTGTCGCCGGCATAAATCAGCCACGCGGTGCCGAGCTGCTTCTTATTGTTCGTGCATTCGGACTGCAAGGCACGAAGCTTGGCGGCATTCAAGACCGGCAACAGGATTGCGGCTAAAATGGCAATGATGGCTATGACCACCAGCAATTCAATCAATGTGAAACCCGCGCGACCCTTATTCTCATTCATAATCAGGTTTTGCCAGGTTTTGCCTCCCTGAACACCGATCAGCGGTGTCCAGAGAGGTGGCGCCTGTCGCAACATCAATATGGCTTTTCGAGTTGGAAATAGACCGGGTTTCCCGTCGCCGGATAATTCGTCTGGCTGACAAACCCATTGGTCGAGCTTGTTCCAATCAACCAATTCGTGCCATCGGTAGCGGGAATCTGCTGCCACACTCCGGCGGTTAGATTTGTGCGCCAGGCGAGGATTGTGCCAGGGCTCCCCAGCCAGGTTACCGGAACTTCGCCATTGGAAACCTTGCCCATCGTCAGGTCGCCGCCGGCGGTGTTGATCGGACTGAAATAGGGTTCATTGTATTGGTTACCGAACGTATCGGTCGACATCACGTATGGATTTTGGCCCAATGCCCGAATCACTCGCACATGATTGAGGCCAATACCCGCCTCATCATCCGCAGGTCCGCCATTGAAGTCGTTGGGATCCATGCCGTATTTGTAGACGCATTCCACAGTTGTTCCCGCGGGGACTACAACTGTATTTGTATAAATGGTTGAAGAACCCTCCCGGACCATTTGATATCCCGGCGGCGCGGGTGAAGGATTCACGCCTCCGCCCCACGGATACCATCCGGCAAACTCGCCGTTGATATAAACATTGTCCGCGCCCGGATTAAAAGTGTGGCCGTCGGTCCCCACCGCATTGGCCATATTGACGCTAAAGGTTACCGGCGTCGGGTTGAAGAGATAATCGCTGAACCGGGCGTCGTTGAAGATTGCGGACAAATTCGTGGCGGCGAGTTGGGGCACATTGAGGACGCGGTTACCCTGGCCGCCGTAGGCTCCATTGACATGGTCATAAGTCGTAGACCCCCCCGCGCCTTCAGTGTAACGGAACTGGTACTGCTGGCTGGAATTCCAGCCCACGCTGAAGATTGGGCTCGTATAGATATTTGTATTGGCGGCGTTCGGATTATTCGTCATGGTGGTGCCGCCCCAGCCGTTCATTGTGCCATAAATTCCCAAAGAAGGCGCATAGAAGTTGGTATCGGTTAGCTGGACAATCGTCATATCCACTGAAAATTGAACCAGGCACGTCGGCGCCAGCGGCGCGTCTGAAAAGTAAACGACGGGCAAGGTTTGCGGGACATTCGCGAAAACGCGGTTGCCGGTATTCGGATCTGAGTTTACGGCGCCGACAGACTCGTAACCACCGCTCCCGATCACGAATTTATACTGTTCAATTCCCGCTGGCGAATTGCCAATGGGAAATGTTCCGACATAGACGTCAGTGGTTAGTACTCCGGATGGTTCATTGGTGACGACGATTGCGGTATCATTGGTCAACAGATACGAACCTCCCCAGCCATTAAACAAACCGTTCACCTGCACAGTGCTTGTGCCTGGAGTAAAATTTCCCAATTTAATCTGCTCACTCATATCCACCTGAAAAGTGACTTCATTGGTAACCGGGGCGCCGACATCGCCAAAAAACGGGGTCGGGAGTACCAGGCTCGCCCCAACTGTGGTTGGAAGCTGCGCCGACCGGTTATATCCTGAAGCAAGACTTTCATAGCCGCCGTTGCCTTGCGCGGCGTCGCTATTGACAAATTTATAGTCCATCACCGTACCGGCGAGATTGGTGGCATCCACGACGGTGGAATAAACGGTGGAGCTGCCCACCTGGGCGAGATTCGAGCCGGCGCCCCATCCGTTAAACGTACCGTGGACGGATACCGTATCGCTGCCGGGAACAAAAGTCCCTGCAAGGATATTTGATCCCATGTCCACGCTAAAGGTGACGAAAGTGGACTGAGCAGAGAGGCTCGCGGCGCAGAACAACGCGGCCGCCGGCAGCAAGGTGAGAACGGAGCGGTAGAACGACTTTTTCATAGTTAATAAGGGATTTACGAGTCTCAATGTAGGCGCAAAGACGGTGAATTAAAACCGCATGTTTGTGCGGAATGTGTCCGAATCTCCGCGGGAACGGTACTGAATCCACCATCCATTAGAGATTAGCAGCAGTCACTCATGGCACTCTCGGCGCTCATGCTCGCTCATGGCACTCCCTCGCCTGTATTCTGAAAGACTTTGCCCCTGTGGCGTGAGAATCATACCGAACAATTTCAAAATTCTGCATCGGCACTGCTCCCTTTTTTGTCGACACCCGCCACCACCAAAACGACAATGCAATGTAACGTCATAACTCATTGGTATTCCACAGTGTAACGCACACCTGCCAATTTGTAACGGGGCGTGTAACACCTTAAACAATTGGAAATCAACAATGTAATCCCGAAAGCTTTCGGGGCTTCGTTTCGCCCGACGACAAAGTTTTAACAGAAGGGATTTGACCCGGCGACAGCTTCGCGAAGGCAGGAGCCTCAGCGGCGGCGGCAAAATCTGCGGCTACAAAAGAAGCATCCTGCTAAAAAAGCCGGTCGAGGGGACCGGGCTCTTTCGCGTCCTGCCAATAGGTCGCGGCATTTGCGGGGCGTTTGAGCCGGAGAGGATCTTTGCCCGCCAAACGCAACCCCCAGCCAACCGGCGTCAGAATGAAGAGGAAAAACAATGCCAGCAGGAACCGGCCAAGCCAATGGCTGACAAAAAAGCCAATCCGCATGGATAATATATGATATCCCCGAAACCAGCGCGGCTTCAGCGCGGCCACGATCGCCAGCACGGCCAGGCCAACCAAAATCCCAAGCCATGCGTGCTTGGAGATAATGTGCCGCCAGGCGAGCAATGAACTGATCAACGCCAGGCCCAATACGGACAGCAGGGCTGTCTTGCGCCATTCTGCCGGCCTGTCTTTAAGATTCAGTTTCATTGATTATTGGAAAATATTTTGCGTCAGTCGGATTGCACGGCTACGCGGCGTTCAACATCCGTTTTCAACTGCGCTTCCCGCTCCACGACGAAGCTGCCAATAATCAGCACATCCATTTCGGTATTCATGAAGCAACGGTAGGCGTCATCGGGCGTGCAGACGATGGGCTCGCCGCGGACGTTGAACGACGTGTTGACCAGCACGCCACAACCGGTTGCCCGCTCGAAACGTTGCAATAATTCATACAGCAGAGGATTTCCTTCGCTGCTCGCCGTCTGGATTCGCGCCGAATAATCCACATGCGTCACCGCCGGCAGAGTGGAGCGTTTCGCTTTCAGCAAATCCATGCCCGTCACATTCCCGGGAAGCGGCTCGCACAATTCCGATTTTACCGGCGCGACCAGCAGCATGTACGGCGAGTCGCCATCCAGCTCAAAGTAATCGCCGACGCGATCGCGCAGCACCACCGGGGCGAACGGCCGGAACGATTCACGGAATTTGACCTTCAAATTCATCATGGACTGCATTTTGGACGAGCGCGGGTCGCCAAGAATCGAGCGGTTGCCAAGGGCGCGCGGGCCGAATTCCATTCGCCCTTGAAACCACGCAACCACCTTTTCAGCTTT
>DASYZW010000656.1:0-5916 GCA_035945915.1 Verrucomicrobiia bacterium
CGAATCTGCCCGTGGAAGCGGTGATTAGAGCAGTGGAGCATCAATGCAAGACGCTGGAGCAGGACATCTCGTACAAACGCCTCACCGTGGAAGAGGGCTTCTCAATTTTGTGTTTCGGGCAATTTATTCGATCCGCCACCCGTGGCGGGTCATCCAATTGTTTGAGAGGCCTGCCACCGGACCACTTGGAATTCTATAAGGAGACAATCGTGAGACTGGTTTTGGCCAGGCAATTGCCGGCGTCCGCAATGGACAAGTTTGATCGCGAGTTTGCTCCTGCTTAATCTAATATCCTGCCGTTTCGGGCCGCCGGCAGCGGCGCAATCAGTGTAATCGGTTATCTGACCGCTGACCGCACTGGTCGCACCCGCTTTACGGCCGCGGACGTCGGTGGCAACGCCACGTGCAATTCGCGGTGTTCCTGCCAAGGCCATCAGGCTTTGGCCAGGGGAAGTTCGACGATGAAGGAGGCGCCCAGGCCGCGGCCGGCGCTTCGCGCCCGGATGGCGCCGGAATGAAGTTCCACGAGCTTCCGGGAAATGGCGAGGCCCAATCCCATCCCGCCATAATTCGCCGTGGCATCCCGGATATGCTCGCCCTGGGCGAAGGCTGAAAAGACGCTGTTCAATTCGTCCCCGGTCATGCCAATGCCGGTATCGGTAATGGTTACGGCAAGCCGGGTATCATTTTCGATGAGAGAGGTGGCAATACTGATTTTTCCCCGGGCGGCGGTAAACTTGACCGCGTTGCGGAGGATGTTCCAAAAAACCTGCTGCAGACGGACGGAGTCGGCGAGGATCGTGTGACGTTCCGCTTTCAGGGCCAGCTCGGTTTGGATTTGTTTCTGTTCCACTAGATCCCGCACGGTTTGCAACGCCTCCTGCAAAACGTAGTGTGCGTCCACGCGCCGCATTCGCAGGACAATTTTTCCATGGGTAATCCGGGATAAATCGAGCAGATCATCGATGAGTTGCGCTTCCACCTCGACATTTTTGAGGATGACTTCGAATTGGCTGCGGACTTCCGCGGGCAGATTTGGATTGGCGACGGCGTCGCTGGCGATCAGCAGGACGGGGTTGAGCGGGGTCCTTAATTCGTGGGACAAGGTGGCCAGGAAATGGTCCTTCATCCGCATGGCGGTTTCCGCCTGGCCGCGGGCGGCCTGTTCCATTTCGAAGCCTTCGCGCAATTTTTCCTCGGCGCGGCGCAGTTCGGTGATGTCGGTATTGGTGCCGAGCCAGAGATAGACTTTGCCGGCGCCGTCGCGGATGGGCACCGCCCGGGAAAGGAACCAGCGAAATTCACCGTCTTTGCCGCGGAGCGGAAACGTATCTTCCCACGGGTCACCGGTGAGGAGAGCGCGCTGCCACAGGTCTTTGACCCGGGCGAGTGTTTCGGGAGGATGCAGGGGTTCCCACCCCCGCGCTTGCATGCGTTCAAGCGTCCAGCCGGTGTAATCGTAGAAGCGCTGGTTGCACCAGAAAATGGAGCCGTCGGCATCAGCCATCCAGGCCAATTGCGGAATGTTCTCGGCGAGCTGCTTGAATCGTTCCTCGCTATCGCGCAACGCCTGTTCCGCGGCGCCACGTTCGAGGTAATCGGCTGCCTGACGGGCGAGCAAATCCATGAAGCGCAAATCCCGCTCATTCAAGCGATGCGGGCGCGGGAAATGGATTGAAATCATGCCCACAATTTTGCCGGCGGTACTGATTAACGGCGTGGATTGAATGGCGCGCACGCCGGCCTGCAGCAATACCTCCCGGGACGGCCAGCCGGTGAAAACGGCGCTGGTCGCGACGTCCTCGATAACCACTCGTTTGGCCGATTGCAACGCGGCGCC
Source organism: Verrucomicrobiia bacterium (assembly GCA_035945915.1). Classification (GTDB taxonomy): domain Bacteria; phylum Verrucomicrobiota; class Verrucomicrobiia; order Limisphaerales; family UBA11358; genus UBA11358. The sequence continues at coordinate 1,841 of DASYZW010000656.1, forward strand.
GCACGCGGCGGATTCGGCCGCGCGGACTGCGGCAAAAAAATTCAGAAACGTCGGTTCAAATCCCCGGTGCACGGCGATGTACAGGGTATGAGTGGTTTCATCGAGCAACTGAATGTTTCCCTTGAGTGCGCCGGTGATCTCAATCGCCGCGTCCAACACCTTTTTGAGGCATTCATCACGATCGAGCGCCGTGTCCACGCAGAAGTTTCCAACCTCGTAAAGCCGGGTCATCGCCCTGGCTTCGGCAGACGCATTTCGTTCACTTTCGCGCAGTGCCATTTCAGAATGGTTGGATTCGATGAGATCGGCGGCCTGCCGGGACAGCAAATCCAGCAGGAGCAGATCCTGCTCATCCGGGACGTGCGGCGACGGCCATTGCGTGGTGAGAACGCCGATCAATTTGCCGGCGCGCGATCGCAAGGGAGTGGACTGCACCGCGCGAATTCCGGCGGCGCGCAGGACATCGAGGGATGGTGTGCCGGCGAATAGTTGACTGTGTTCGATGTCTTCGACCACGACGCGTTCGCCGCGCCGGATGGCCTCTCCGCAGACAGACGGGACGTGCTCGGCGGCGGAAAAGAAATCCAGGAATTTTTGATCGTGCCCGTGGTGGGCCCTGATTCGCAAGGTTTCGCTTTCGACTGATTGCAGTGTGCCTTTTTCCGCGCCGAGGATCGCGATGGCGGTATCCATGATTTCCTGCCAGAGAACGCTGGAATCCTCGCCGACGGCCAGGGCGCGAATGCTCAACGCGTGCATGCGGCGCATGGCATCACGCTCGGCGGTTATCCGCGCGTATTTCTTCTCAACCTCCATGTAGAGACCGCGTTAAGTTGCGCCAGGATTTGAGGCGGCGCAAGGGCGAATTTCAGCCCCAAAGAATGAAAAACTCGGAGTGGAGTAATCGTGAAACGATGACGCGTTGAAGCCGGTTGGAAGCCGTTCGCCGCACGATGCAAGCGGGTATGGGATCGGCATGCAATACGGATGCTTTGCGTCCCGCCTTTTTTGCGCTAAGTTGCCCCATTATGCAGCCTGAAAAATTGACTACCAAATCGCAGGAAGCTTTACAGGAGGCCCAAAATATTGCCCGGAGTTATTCGCACCAGGAACTGGACGGCGAACATCTGGCGCTGGCGCTGATTTCGCAAACGGACAGCCTGATTCCCGATTTGCTCCAGCGCCTGGGCGCGCCCGCTGACCGTCTCAAACCGGACCTGGAAAGCGAACTGGCTCGCCGGCATAAAGTCCAGGGCGGCGAGGTTTTTGCCGGCAACACTTTTAGAAAAATCCTGGATGCCGCCCAATCCGAAGCCACCAAGCTCAAAGACGATTACGTGAGCACGGAGCATCTGCTCCTGGGCCTGCTCGACGACGGCGGTGCTTCGCTGAAGAAGATTTTTCAAAAGCACGGTTTGAAACGGGACCTGGTCCTGCGGGCGCTGGCGGAATTGCGCGGCAACCAGCGGGTAACCGACGCCAATCCCGAGGACAAATTCCAGGCGCTCGAAAAATACGGGCGCGACCTCACGGCGCTGGCGCGCCAGGGAAAAATTGACCCGGTCATCGGGCGCGACGAAGAAATCCGGCGAGTCATGCAGGTGCTGACCCGCCGTACCAAGAATAATCCGGTCCTCATCGGCGAGCCCGGCGTGGGCAAAACCGCGATAGCCGAAGGACTGGCGCGGCGCATCGTGAGCGGCGACATCCCGGAATCGCTGAAAAACAAGCGGCTCGTGGCGATGGATTTGGGCGCCATGATCGCGGGCGCGAAGTATCGCGGCGAATTTGAAGACCGGCTCAAGGCCTTTCTCAAGGAAATCGTGGCCGCCGAAGGCAAAATCATTTTATTCATCGACGAATTGCACACGCTGGTGGGCGCCGGCGCGGCCGAAGGCGCCACGGACGCGGCTAATATCATGAAGCCGCAGCTCGCCCGCGGCGAATTACGGTGCGTGGGCGCCACGACGTTGGACGAATACCGCAAGCACATCGAAAAAGATCCCGCCCTGGAACGGCGATTCCAGCCGGTCATGGTGAACGAGCCCACCGTCGAAGCGACCATTGCCATTTTGCGCGGGCTCAAGGAACGGTACGAAGTCCATCACGGCGTGCGCATCCAGGATTCCGCGCTGGTCGCCGCCGCGCAATTGTCGAACCGCTACATCACCGACCGCTTTTTGCCGGACAAGGCGATTGACCTTGTGGATGAGGCGGCGTCGCGCATCAAGATGGAACTGGATTCCAAGCCCACGGAGCTGGACCAGCTTGACCGGCAGATTTTGCAATTGGAAATTGAGCGCACTTCGCTGGGCAAGGAAAAAGACGCCGCCAGTCGCGAGCGATTGAAAAAGCTGGATTCCGATATCGCGAATTTAAAAGAAAAGTCCAGGGCGCTCGCCGCCCAGTGGCAAAATGAAAAAGCCGCCGTCAACGCCGTGAGCGTGGTGCAATCGCAGATCGAACAGGCAAAGATCGAACTGGAACAGGCGCAACGCAAGGGCGACCTGTCGAAGTCGGCGGAAATTCAATACGGAAAAATTCCTGAACTGGAGAAAAAACTGGCCTCCATCGAAAAGCAATCGGCGCAGACGACTCGAAACACGTTGCTGCGGCAGGAAGTCACGGACGAGGACATCGCCAAGGTTGTTGCGTCGTGGACGCATATCCCGGTTTCTAGGATGCTCGAAGGTGAGCGTCAAAAACTGGTCAAGATGGAGGATCGGCTCGCCCAGCGTGTCATCGGCCAGAAGGCCGCCATTAAAGCCGTGTCCGATGCCGTGCGCCGCGCGCGCAGCGGATTGCAGGACCCGAACCGTCCGATCGGTTCCTTTATTTTTCTTGGGCCAACCGGTGTCGGCAAAACGGAGACGGCCAGGGCGCTGGCGGAGTTTTTGTTCGACGACGAAAACGCAATGGTGCGGATTGACATGAGCGAATACATGGAAAAACACACTGTGGCGCGGCTTATTGGCGCGCCGCCGGGGTACGTGGGCTACGAGGAAGGCGGGCAATTAAGCGAGGCGGTGCGGCGACGGCCCTATTCGGTCGTTCTCTTCGACGAAATCGAGAAGGCGCACCACGATGTGTTTAACGTCCTGTTGCAGGTCCTCGATGACGGCCGGCTGACTGAAGGCCAGGGCCGCACGGTGGATTTCAAAAACACGATCGTCATCATGACCAGCAATCTCGGGTCGCCCATCATCCAGGAATATTTCATGGATGGCCGAACGACGGCCGGCGCCCGGCAAACGATGGAGGATAAAGTGATGGCGGAATTGAAAAAGCATTTCCGGCCGGAATTTTTGAACCGCGTGGATGACGTCATTATTTTCCAAAGCCTGGATGAGGAGGAATTGTCACATATCGTTGAGATCCAGATCAACCGGCTCGAAAAGCGATTGGCTCAGCAGAACCTGACCCTGGACGTGGACGCCGCCGCCAAAAAACTTCTGGCCCGGGAAGGATATGATCCGCAATTCGGCGCGCGCCCGTTGAAACGCGCCGTGCAGGACAAATTGCTGAACCCGCTATCCATGCGCCTGCTCGAAGGAGAATTTAAGCCCGGCGATAAAATTAAAGTCAGCGCGAATGACGGCGAACTGGAGTTTCAGAAAAAGTAGTTATTTCCCCTTAGGCTCAAAACCGTCGAGGCGCTCGATTGCCGCGGCAGGCACGCCGCCGGGGAGAAGCTTTACTTCGTAGCCATCACCATCAATCCAGCATTCCGGAAGGTATATTCCGAGGTCCGGAGGTTCCTGGCCGGAATCATCTAATTCAGACGCTTAGGCTTCAACGCTAGAATAGAAACGGCACCAGCGCCTTCACCCGTTTTCGATATTCCGGGTACTGCGGAAAATGCTGCAGCATGACTGTTTCTTCCTGTTTCAGTTTTATCCAAAAACCGAATCCGATGATCAATGCGCCCAGCCAGCAATGCAGCCGTCCAAATTGAATTGCCGGCGCAAAGCACATCAGGAGAATGGCGGTGTAAATGGGATGCCGCACGAACCGGTACGGGCCTGATTGCACGAGTTCATGCCCCTGTTTGAAACGAACGTCGCTGCTCCAATTGC
>DASYZW010000657.1:0-1706 GCA_035945915.1 Verrucomicrobiia bacterium
CTGCTGCTGTCGAACAACAAAAAACGTCTGCGATTATGAATGCACTCGAACAAAAGAAATTCGCGCCCATCGGCCACAAACGATGGGCCATCGGCGAAGGGTATATTCCCGAAACCAGTCACGGTCCAGAACCGGAGATGACCAGTCACGAAAGTATCTGCGTGCTCAACGCCTCCGACCAGGAAGCGCACCTGCAAATTTGGATATTTTATTCCGACCTCGAGCCGGTCGGCCCCTACCGCGTTTCGATCGGCCCGCGCCGGACCAAACACGTCCGGTTCAACGGCCTGAACGACCCCGAACCGATCCCGCGCGGGACGGAATATTCCAGCCTGATCGAGTCCGACGTGCCGGTCGTCGTCCAGCACACCCGGCTGGATTCGCGCCAGTCGGCCAACGCGCTGATTAGCACGATCGCGTTTGCGGATACCGAGGCGTTGATGTGAAGGGGTTGAAATGTTGAAACGTCGGGGGGAATTGGCCCGGCTGTTACTTCATGATCAGGGTGTACGAAGTGCTGCGGCCACCCTCCGCGCTGCGCTCAAGGACGTTCTTCTGAATCAAGTCTTGAATATCGCGGGTGGCTGTGTCCTGGGATGATTTGGTGAGTTTCGCCCATTTGGAAGTGGTCAGTTTGCCCTCGAATCCGTCCAGCAAACGATTGAGCACCTGCCGTTGGCGATTGCTTAAATCCACATAATCCATTTTCTCCCAAAAGCGAGCTTTGGCCAGAATGCCGGCCAATAGGTTTTCCGCTCCATTAATCGCATCGCCAAGGCATTCCAGGAACCACGCAAGCCATGGCGTAATATCCGTGCCGCCCTTTTGCGTAGCTTCCAGAATGTCATAGTAGGCTTTCCGTTTCACCCTGATTTGGGCAGACATGCTGTAAAAGCGCTTGCTGCTTTTTTCCGAACGCGCCAGGCACAGGTCAGCGATTGCACGGGCTATCCGCCCGTTGCCGTCGTCAAAAGGATGAATGGTCACATACCAGAGATGTGCAACACCGGCCTTCAAGACAGGGTCAGTTTCCGTATCCTTATTGAACCAATTCAAAAACGCAGCCATTTCTTTCGGCACCGCTTCAGCCGCCGGAGCTTCGTAATGAACCTTTTCTCTTCCGATAGGGCCGGAGACGACCTGCATTGGACCGTTCTTGTCGTCCCTCCACTTCCCCACATTGATCTGGGTCATTCCATTGCGGCCCGAGGGAAACAGGCACGAATGCCATCCGAAGAGCCGGTTTTCCGTTAAAGGTTTGGCATAATGCCTCGTGGCATCCAGCATCATTTCCACCACGCCGTCCACATTGCGGTCGGAAGGTGTCAGACCACCAATGTCCAGCCCCATGCGCCTGGCAATGGAAGACCGCACTGCCTCGGGGCTTAGCTTTTCGCCTTCGATATCACTGGATTTAACCACGTCCTCGGTCAGCATTTGCAGCACGGCTTCTTCCTGTAACTTGAAGCCTAATCCCTCCATTCGGCCAATCAATCGCCCCTGGCGATGGCGGACGTCCGCCAGCCTGATCGCCAGTTTATCGCCGTTCCAATGCAATTTTGGCCATTCATTGTGTTCATGAATATACATCGCATTCTCCGCAATTTGTGCGGATATTATACCTCTTATTCTCCGCATCGCCAACATTTTTTCTCCGCGATTTGTGCGGAGATTAAAGGGATATTCTCCGCAACGTTCTTTCGGGA
>DASYZW010000658.1:0-8017 GCA_035945915.1 Verrucomicrobiia bacterium
TGCCGGAGGTTCTGAAAGCCCGATACGATAAAATCACTTTAAATGTTCACGACTCGACCCAGGTAGATACGATTCCCGAGCCCGAGGTCTACGAGCTTGAAACGGCCGGGAATATGTCGCCGTTTGTCATCTATAAATTGAAGAATGAAAAATGAGCGTGATATGGGATTTCGCCCGCGTGTCATTGGGTTCGCGTGCCTCTATCTTTTTCTGGGGGCGGCAGGTTTCTTCCTGGCGTTTTGCAATTTGGATGGCCGGCTTTTTTGGGCGGATGAAGCCGAAAATGCAGTTCTGGCCAAAAATATTGTCAAATTTGGTGTTCCGAAGGTGGATGACGGGCTCAATCACATTTCGTTGCACGGCGACCGATTTGACGAGCGCGATGGGGTTTGGACGTGGTCGCCGTGGCTGCCAGAGTATGTGACGGCGGCGTCATTTGTTGTCTTTGGCGAAACGACGTGGGACGGGCGTGCGCCGTTCGCATTCATTGGCTGGCTCGCTGTGGCGGTACTGGGGGTGGCGGCTTGGAAAATTTATCGGTCCCACCGCGTGACGCTCGCAGCGATGCTCTTGTTAGGAACGTCAGAGGTGTTTTTACTGCACATCCGACAATGCCGTTACTATTCGATCACAGTTTTTGCCGAAATCCTGTTGTTCTGCGGCATTTACAAAATGTTGACGAAAAGCAAGATGGGAGGCGGGTGTATTTTGGCGGCGTTGACACTTCAGTTTTATTGCAACTACACCATCGCTGCCGCAAACATCCCTCTATTGCTTGTACTTGCGTGGAACCTTTTCCGCGAAGAGAAATCATTGGTGCTGCCCGTCATGGTCAGCCTGGGAATCTTGTTCGTGTTGACCGCGCCATGGCTTTTGTATTCAGAGGTTTGGCGGCAGGGGGCGGCTGAACCGCATGATCCATGGTTCAAAACCCTTTGGTTTTATCTCGTGCAATTTCACTTTTACTTTCTGCCCTGGTGCGTCGTATTGCTGCCCGTGTATGGCTGGTTGTCAAAGCGATTTTCGAATTCGCCGGTCTGTCAAGTAAGCGCCGGGGATCCGGATGTGCGGTTTAAGTTCGAATCGTATTTGGTCCTCCTGCCATTCTTATACACCCCGGTTCTTTTGATCATGCCTGGCGGTTATTTACGGTATTTGCTTCCAATTTTGCCGCCTGTGTGCCTATTGGTCGCGGTATGGCTTTTCCGGTATGTACGTTGGACGGTCGTTGCGGTGGGTCTCCTGGTGGTCCAGTGCGTGAGTAACGTATTTTCCGTAGCGACAAACCCTTTTCACAGACAAATTCCTTTGCGTTTGCCGCTGGTGGAGTTCGTCTTTGGCATGTTGTCGCCGTATCAGGACCGGTTCAGCGATGTGCTGGATTATTTCCAAAAACATGCAAAACCCGGGGAGACGGTTGTTTCCGCGAACCCGGAATTTCCTTTGATGTTTTATACACGGTTGAAAATCGTGAACGCTCGTTTGTCCCCATCTCCGCTTAAGCCTCTGCCGGAATGGATACTGCCGGTTAGTTTGTCAGACGTTTTTTTCTTCCGGCCTGCCCGATTGCCGGAAAGCCTGGAGCGATATTATGAAACCATCGATCTTACCGTTCATGATTCGCCACGGGTCGACGAAATGCCTGAACCAAACTTTTACCAGGACCATACTACGGCAACGATGACGCAATTTGTTATTTACCGCCGAAAAGGAGGGTAATTCCGCCAACTGGCGGGTCTCTGCGCCAAGGCTTAATCGCGTAGTCCAAATCGTTCCGTTTGTTCTGCGTTGCCTTGCGGTTTGCGGCGGGAGCATTTATGCTGGTTTTTTATTTTACGATTTGTAGATCGTAGATCGTAGTGACCGAGTTCCTCCAACAACTTATCAACGGCCTAGCGTTTGGGTCCATCCTGGCGCTAATCGCACTGGGCTACACAATGGTCTACGGTATCCTTCGGTTCATCAACTTCGCGCATGGTGATGTATTCATGATTGGCGCATTTGCTGGTTACTATCTGACCCCCAAAGTTGCCGCCTTTTTGCCCACGCCGTCGATTTGGAGCGCGATTTTGGTGATGGTCGCCTCAATGGCGGTTTGTGCCGTGCTGGGAATTTTGATTGAGCGATTTGCCTATCGGCCCTTGCGACAGAGCCCGAAACTCGCTGTGTTGATCACCTCCATCGGCGTTTCTCTGTTTCTGGAATATGGAGGACAGAACGTCTTTGGTGCAGCGCCAAAACCATTTCCAAAATTGATTCCTGAATATTCCGTTGGAAAAGGAGGACTCAGCGTAACAAGTAATCAAATCATCGTTTTGGCTGTTACAGTGGCGCTACTCATCATTCTGCGGTTTATCGTGCTCAAGACCAAGACGGGTATGGCAATGCGCGCCCTGGCTTTCAATCCGGATGGCGCAGCCCTCATGGGCGTCAATATCAACGTGATTATTTCATTCACATTCGGCCTGGGGTCGGCGTTGGCGGCGGCGGCAGGCATATTATTCGCTGTACTGTATCCGGCTGTGGATCCGCTCATGGGAATCATGCCCGGGCTTAAGGCGTTTTGCGCAGCCGTACTGGGCGGCATCGGGAATCTTCCTGGCGCGGCGCTGGGCGGGCTTATTATTGGCACGGTTGAGACGTTTGTTGCGGCATATGTCTCTTCGACGTATCGCAATGCCATCGCATTTGCGGTGCTGATCCTCATCCTGCTTGTCAAACCTTCGGGATTGCTCGGCAAAAAAGACGTGGAAAAAGTATGAAGAATTTCTTGTTTTTAACGATCAAGCGCGCCGGAAATTCTCCTAAAATCACGCTCCTGGCAACGGCACTCCTGTGCTTTATAGTCTCGCTCTTTGAAAAGTATATCCAGCCCTACTGGTTGTATATTTCCTATGATATTGGCATCAATATCATCCTGGCGGTCAGTCTGAATTTGATTAACGGTTATACGGGACAATTTTCACTTGGCCACGCAGGTTTTATGGCGGTAGGCGCTTATACTGCGGCTATGATTACCAATCAGTTTTCGAATCTGACCCCGATTCTGGCTACAGTGATCTTCCCGGTAGCTTTGATCGCGGGCGGTTTACTTGCAGCGGTAGCAGGTTTGATTGTCGGCATCCCAAGCCTCCGGCTACGGGGTGATTATCTGGCCATTCTCACCCTCGGGTTTGGAGAAATCATTTGTGTTGTGCTTCAAAATATGGATGTGGTTGGCGGGGCGCGCGGGTACAGCGTGGCTCACGGCTGGACAAACTTTTTTTGGGCTTTTGGTATCGCGGCGGTGACGGTTTATGTCATCGTCGCCCTCGTCCATTCCACCTACGGACGCGGCTTTATCGCCGTGCAGGACGACGAGATCGCGGCCGCCGCGGTGGGTATTAATCCCGTCAAATACAAAGTCACGGCGTTTGTCATTGGAGCATTTTTTGCGGGGATTGCGGGAGGGCTCTACGCACACTCTAAAATGTACCTGACGCCGGACGGCTTCGGTTACATGAAATCCATTGAAATCGTCGTAATGGTAATTCTGGGCGGCATGGGCAACACACCAGGAGTAGTTGTGGCTGCGGTTCTTCTCACGTTGCTACCGGAAGGCTTGCGGTCGCTGCAGGACATCGAACGCATTCCGGGCTTTGCCACTGAATTTCCGCTGAGTTGGATTGGCGATACGAGAATGATCATTTACTCACTGCTGCTGATTGCGCTGATGCTGACACGCCCACAGGGACTATTCACAATTAAAAAGTAAATGTTGTTGCAATTGGAAAAGGCCACAATTCGCTTTGGCGGGTTGACCGCAGTATCATCGTTTGACCTGGAAATCGGACGTGACGAGTTAGTCGGGCTCATTGGCCCAAATGGCGCGGGCAAAACCACAGTATTTAATCTCATTACCGGGGTTTATCAACCGACAAGCGGCGGCATACGCTTTGATGGTCATCCGATTTCGGGCCGTCGGCCGCAGCAAATCACCGCCTGCGGCATCGCGCGGACTTTTCAAAATATCCGGCTGTTTCCATCATTTAGCGTTTTCGATAACGTCCGCGCAGCATTTCACTTGCGGCTGCGTGGCGACGTGCGCCACGCCTTGTGGCGGGGGAAAGGTTATTTTGCGGAGGAAAAGGAAATCGCGGGCCGTGTTTTTGAATTGCTGGAGATTTTTCATCTCGGAAAATTCAGGGATGTCATGGCGACCAGCTTGAGTTACGGCGACCAGCGCCGTTTGGAGATTGTTCGCGCCCTGGCTACACGGCCAAAACTATTGCTGCTCGACGAGCCGGCCGCGGGGATGAACCCGAACGAGAAAGTCGAACTCATGCGCCTGATCCAATTCGTCAAGGACCGGTTTCAAATCTCGATCCTATTGGTTGAACATGACATGCAGGTCGTCATGGGTATTTGCCGTCGCATTGCCGTCCTGGACTACGGCGTGAAAATTGCCGAAGGAACCCCCGCCCAGGTTCGCGCCAATCCCAAAGTGATTGAGGCTTATCTCGGAGAGGAACCTACAACGCCCCATGCTGGAAATTAAAAACCTGGCGGTCAATTACGGCGCCATTGCCGCGCTCCACGGAATTTCCCTGTCAGTGCCGGACGGTCAAATCGTGACTCTTATTGGAGCAAACGGCGCAGGCAAAACGACAACGCTTAAAACGATTTCCGGCCTGCTCAAGCCGGTTTCGGGCGCAATCCTGTACGATGGCCAAAACATTGCCGGTTTACCGGCGCATCGGATTGTCGCGCGCGGCATATCGCAATCGCCCGAAGGGCGAATGATTTTTGCGAACCTGACTGTCCACGAAAATTTGCAGCTTGGGGCTTATTTGCAAAAGAACCGCGACACGATCCGTCACGAACTTGAGCGCGTGTTTGTATTGTTTCCGCGATTGAAAGAACGCGAAAAGCAGGTTGCCGGAACGTTAAGCGGTGGTGAGCAGCAGATGCTGGCGATTGGCCGGGCGTTAATGAGTCGTCCGCGTTTGCTTTTGTTGGATGAGCCGTCGCTTGGCCTTGCCCCGCTTCTTGTTAAAACCATTTTTGAGAAAATTGTGGAAATTAATCGTGAGGCGGGTTTGACCATTTTACTCGTCGAACAAAACGCGAATCTCGCATTGGAAATTTCCCATTTTGGCTACGTACTGGAAACCGGCAAAGTGGTTTTGCATGGCAGCGCGGCAGAATTGCGGCAGAATCCAAAGGTCAAAAACGCGTATTTGGGCGGGTGATTTGCTGAAGCGCATTCCCCCTTCATTGTTCGATGAGAATTATTGGAAATAAAACTTGCGTCAATTTCTGTCGGCGGCAATCTTTTTAATGTGGTCAGTCAGTGACGTAAAAGCCGAAGCAGCAGATGTATATACACAGGAAGTCCCGGCCAATTGGTCCCGGATGGGTTGTCGCTACGGGAGTTGTGCTACTGATAATTTCAGGGTGCCTTGTTTACATGGTTGTTGCCGGTCTAGCCACCGGGGAAATTATTAAGCTCTCGCGGGTTGATCCCGGCGTCATTACACGTGAAGACAATCCATCGGAGTTTTGGGTTTCTGAAATATTCTTTTCCTATTTCATAGTACTTCTCACTGTGCTGGCGGTACGCAGCTTTAAGACCGCGCTCAAAAGGAGACGGAAATGATTTTGGCTTTGCCGAAACGCGGAACCGATGATGTCCCGGAAAAAATTATTGGTGGCGCCATGCCTGGAGCCGGCGCCGCGCCTGTTGCTTTTGCTCGGAGGCAAATGCGAGGTTGGCTTCAATGCGGCGGATTACTTTTTCGGCCAACTGAAGGTTTGCGCAATTCACGCCATACCCCGCCAGCTTCAACCAAGTTGCAAAGTTTTCCGGCTCGGATTCGCATTGTTTTTCCAGAATATTAATGGCTGTTCCCAAATGTTTCTTTGCAATTTGTTTGTCGATTGAGTTGCCGCAAAAGAGATTGATCGGAGCAGGAGGTTTAGAAAGGGGCTGTCCAGAATCGAGACAGGCACAGGAACTGGAATAGGACACAGATTCGGCGGCACCGATCATACGTCGCGGCGACGCGGGGTCAAAAATGCTCTTTTAAGAGCTTATTTGGGGCGTTCAACGCCCAAATGAAATCCGTTTTGGTCCTGGTAACCTTCAGGAATTTGGTTTTTTACGAAATTCCGAACCAGAGCGACGATTTTTGCCCATATTCCCAATTCGGACGCCGAATCAATGCAACCTGTGTATTTTATAGCTTCGCGTGTCATAACAGTTACGGAAACAGTCAAAGCAATTATCATGCCTCGGCGACGGTTCGGCTCACATCGGCCCACGGGCGTTGTTGTTCTCAATTGGACCGATTCCGAAACATCATGTCTTTATCATTAATCGGCCTCATTTTGAGAAACCTGAAGCGTCTTTCTTGACACTGTGGACCGGTTTAGGTACGTTTCCTTTGATATTGTAAGTGAATTTCCTGCCTGTACCTAAGTGGGTACGGTCGCTGCATGGCAGCTGTGAAAGCGGTTAGGTAAATTTCCCTTGGAATTAACAACATTAATAGAGTCAATTGGCAATGACCGTTGCGCATAAGCAGAAAAAGGCAGAGATTTTAATCGTGGATGACCAGCCCCTGGTGCGGGAGGGGTTAATTCGGATCATCAACCGCGAAAAAGACTTAAACTGTTATTGCGCTGTGGGGAGCATTGTGGCGGCGCGAGACCAGTTGGCCGCGTGCAAACCGGACCTGCTTTTGATGGACATTTTGTTACCGGATGGCTCTGGCCTGGACTTGATCAAACAGTTGGCCGACGAACATCCTTCGTTACCGGTGCTGGTGGTGTCGCAATGTGATGAAACGCTGTATGCGGAACGGGCTCTTAAGGCGGGTGCACGGGGATATTTAATGAAAAATAACGCGACGTCAGGTATTCCCGCAGCCATTCGAGCAGTTTTGAGCGGTCAATTCCATGTCAGTCCGAAAGTTGCCGCGTTGGCGCTCCATCAAATGGCGGGAAGGAAGTCGAGCGTTCAGCGTGAAGGCCTTGGAAACCTGACGGACCGCGAATTGCAAATCTTTCAATTGCTGGGCGCGGGGGTGGGTACGAGGGACATTGCCGCAAAGTTGCATTTGAGTATTAAGACCGTCGAAACCCATCGGGAAAACATTAAGCGTAAGCTTAAATTATCAAGCGCAGCGGATTTGATTCGCTATTCAGCAAACTGGGTGGAACGTCAAAACATTGGTTTGAATCAGCAGCAGGAAGATACTGCTGTCGAAGCCACGGACTCAGTATAGGGATTTTACTTGCTGTAAAATAGGGCTATTTTCCTGATTGCAAATCTTTCGGAAATATGGTTTTTGTTTTATGTACAATCATTTATGAAGATTGTAACAGGCTTGGAAGGACTAGTTTAGCAGAAGTAAACTATTACCGTTTTAAAACAGAGAGAACCACGATAAGATGCCGCTAAAGGCCAAACGAAGTGAAACCAGTTATAGTCTGGAAATATGTCAGACTGCGGCGGCGTTTTTTCTCTGTCGAGACGAGGGTCGTCGAGTTGGAAATAGTCCTGCAGAGAGGCCGGATTTTCCCCAACATTATCGGTGCTCGCCATAGCGCAAAAAGCGCGTAAATAAACGAAATCTGTGGGGTTTGGCCGGATTGTGTATCTTCTGTCCCATTAATTATAAGGCATTCCCCTTGGCTACATTCAGTGAGCCGTCCCGATTGCAGGGGGAGCATTCCTGTGGCACTATGTAGGCGTACTTTTGACAGGTCGTCCAATTATCCGGAATAGTTTCACGTAAACGGCACCTAAGTAGCTATCCGAATGAGTTGGAAAGAAGCAATAAGCAAATACACTTACAAAGTGTTCGACCTGCGAATTTTTACGGTTGATTATATTAATGATGCAAACGGCCAGTCCAGCGTGGTATTGCGCGCGAACCAAACCCAAGCACGAGCATATCGCGGCGGCTAATCTTCGGAAGAACCTTCAGTTGGAGGTTTTTCATCCGCAGTTGCGAGTTGAAAGGGCAACTCG
>DASYZW010000659.1:0-3639 GCA_035945915.1 Verrucomicrobiia bacterium
GTTCGGTCTGCTGGCCACGGAAATCGCTGTAACCATGACAAATGAGAAAGTCAAAACCGCGATTGGCGTCTTTTTCTTTATCATTGCCCTCATTTTCGTGTACCGCTCGTTTTACGGAATGCGAATTCCGCGGGATAAGACGGTGGCAAAATAGCCTGGACAGCGCAGCCGGCGCCGCAGCCCGGGAATGAGACATTGAGGATGAGATCGACTTCTCATTGTGCGGGACTCAAATAAAGCTCGATAATCCAAAGGCAAAATCCCAAATTGAATCATGTCTGTGATTCAGCGACAGATTCGAGTTGGATGGCAGCTTCGGGTTTTTTTCACCGAAAACGTATTTGCGGCCAACAATTTGACATTGAGAAACGCGCTGGCGGACGCCCAACCACGAAAGGCGCTGGTAGTCATCGAAAATTCTCTTTCCCAGGCCCAACCCGGCATTGAATCTCAAATCGGGGAATATTTTTCAAAGCACGCCAGGGAACTGCAGCTCGTCCGGGCCCCGGTGCCCGTGGTGGGAGGGGAACATTCGAAGAATTCAATTCCGCTGGTTACCGAAATTCTTTCGCAAATCGATCGCCATCATATCGACCGTCAATCCTATCTGATCGCCGTCGGGGGCGGAGCGTTGCTGGATCTGGCGGGATTCGCCGCGGCAATTGCGCATCGCGGCGTGCGGCATGTTCGCATTCCAACGACGACGCTCGCCCAGGCTGATTCAGGCGTGGGCGTAAAGAACGCCATCAATGCGTTTGGCAAAAAGAATTTCATCGGAACGTTCGCTCCACCTCATGCCGTGATCAATGATTTCAACCTGCTCGCCAGCTTGCCATCCCGTGACAAGCGCGCCGGCTATGTCGAAGCCGTCAAGGTAGCCTGCATTCGGGATCGGGCCTTCTTTGCAGACATTGAGCATGACGCGGAACATCTCATGAATTTTGAGCCCGGGGCTATGAAACAACTCATCCGGCGATGCGCTGAATTGCATCTGGTCCATATTGCGACGGGCGGAGATCCGTTTGAAAAGGGATCAGCCCGCCCGCTGGATTTCGGGCACTGGTCCGCGCACAAGCTCGAGCAGATTTCAAATTTCACGATCTCTCATGCAGAGGCGGTCGCCCTTGGCATCGCATTGGATGTGATTTATTCGCGGCTGGCGGGACTGCTGAAAGACAGCCAGTGTGAGCGCGTTTTAAAGTTATTGGAACAACTGGGATTCCGATTATACGCCGACGAATTGCTTGATGCCGGCTCGACCGGGAAGTTGCGGATAATGGACGGATTGGAGGAATTCCGGGAGCATTTAGGAGGGGAATTGACGGTTACGCTGTTAAAAGAAATTGGCCGTTCTGTGGAAGTACATGAGATGAACCAGAAAAAAATCGTCGCCGCAATCCAGGAACTTCGCCGACGAACAAAATGAATCGCCTGGCCGTCATCAACATCGTCGGACTTACAGAAGCCCTCATTGGCGAAGCCACGCCCCGAATTTCCGAATTTTGCCAAAATGGCGCGCTGGCACGGATCTCGCCGGCTTTTCCCGCTGTGACCTGCGCTGCGCAATCGAATTATCTCACCGGTAAATTGCCGACCGAACACGGAATTGTGGGCAACGGATGGTTCAATCGGGACCTGGCGGAAATCCATTTTTGGAAACAGTCCAATCGGTTGGTCCAGGGACTGAAAATCTGGGATGCACTGAGCCGGGGACGCGGCGAAGTTCCTTTTCGCGCCGCGAACTGTTTCTGGTGGTTCAACATGTATTCCACCGTCGATTACTCCATCACCCCGCGCCCCATCTACCGGGCCGATGGCGGCAAGATCTTCGATGTTTATTCGTGGCCGTACTCCATTCGAGAGGAAATCAAAAGGCATTTGGGTGACTTTCCATTTTTCGGTTTTTGGGGTCCAGGCGCGGGCGTGAAGACCCCACAGGGGTCAGCCGACTGCGCGACTCGCTGGATTGCGGAATCCGCCAAATGGATTGAAAGGAAATATTCGCCCGGGCTAAACCTGATCTATCTACCGCATCTGGATTACAACCTGCAACGGCACGGGCCGTTTGTCGCCGGCTCGCGCCAAATCAATCCTGTCATCATTCCTGATTTAAATGCGATCGATTCAATCGTCGGCGATTTGATTGACTTTTTCCGCAGCCGCCAAGTCCGGATCCTGCTGCTCTCGGAATACGGAATTACACATGTAGACATGCCCATTCATTTAAACCGTATTTTTCGAAGGCACGGATGGCTGACAGTAAAGGACGAATTGGGACTGGAAATTTTGGACGCCGGCGCCAGCCGGGTTTTCGCCGTCGCCGACCACCAGGTTGCTCATATTTATCTGAACGACCGGGCGCTCGAAAGATCCGTTCGTGACACATTAGAAAAAACTCCGGGCGTCGAAAAACTCCTCGGTGATCCAGACAAAGCCGCGGCAGGCATTGATCATCCGCGGGCGGGTGACCTGATCGCGGTGGCTGCGGAGAATGCGTGGTTTACCTATTACTATTGGGAGAATGACGCCCGCGCGCCGGACTTTGCGCGGACGGTGGATATCCACCGCAAACCCGGGTACGACCCTGCGGAGCTTTTCATTGATCCGAATATCAGCATGCCGCAGCTAAAAATCGCGAGGCGATTACTGCAAAAGAAGCTTGGTATTCGAATGCTAATGGACGTTGTCCCGCTCGATGCGAGTCTTGTGAAAGGCTCGCATGGGCGGCGCCCCTCAAACCAAAGCGATTGGCCAATTATCGCTACCCAAGAACCGGCGTTTTTAGATTCTCAACAGATTGAATCAACAGACGTATACAACGTCCTGTTGAAGCAATTCACGTAAGCAGGCGACCAAAGAAGATCGGCCATCGCGCAGCCGGGCCTTCAGTTCTACTTTGTCGCCGAGAGTTCGCCATCATACGAGGGTGGAGCATCCGCCGGGGATGCACCCCAGGTTTTATTCGGAGTCGAGCCTAATTCAAAAGCCATCGTCCCATTATGGCTGATATCGGAAAACCGCAGCCATGATTTATTCCAAAGTTTGCCGTTGACTGTCAGGCTTTGCACGTATGGCACATCATGACCGGCGCCACTGGCGGTAATGGTGATATCGCCGGATTGGAGGTGAACGACGGCTTTCGAAAACAGCGGGCTGCCCACCACGAGTATATCTGATCCGGGCAGTTCGGGAAAAATACCTAAGGCGCTATAAACGTACCAGGACGACATTTCACCGAGGTCATCGTTCCCTGCATATCCAACCGGATTGCCGGAATACAATTCATTCATTGCCCGGCGGACAACAGACTGGGTTTTGTAAGGCTCACCCCAAAAATCATAAATCCAGGGCGTTTCCACGCAAGGCTCGTTGCCCAGCCAGGACATCCAGGCATCCTGCCCATGGTCACCCACGTTAAGTTTGGTAAAGAACGCGTCCAAACGCTTCGAAGCGGTCTCCTCTCCCCCCATTGCAACGGCAAGGCCTTTGTAATTGAACGGCACCATCCAGAGATATTGTCCGGCTGTGCCTTCCACATAAACAGTGCGGTCGTGATCGTAAGAGCCAATGTTATTTTTAAAGCCCGGCGCCCATTCGCCTTTAGCCGTCTTCATTTGAATATATCCAGTTTCCGGATTA
>DASYZW010000660.1:0-8094 GCA_035945915.1 Verrucomicrobiia bacterium
TTTCGACAGCAACTTTATCGAACGCGTTGGCCGCGAGCCCGTAAACCGTTTCCGTGGGCAATGCGACAACCTCCCCCATTCGCAACAATTCAACCGCGCGGTTGACCGCCGTTTGAAATAAAGCCGGCGTGTGGGCTGGAAGAATTTCTGTATGCATGACAAAACCAGGACCGCGGGCCACGTTAGCCCGTCGCGGCGTCCCACGGGTTATTCATAGCGCAACGCGTCGATCGGATCGAGCCGGGACGCTTTGCGAGCCGGATAGAAACCGAAAAAGACGCCCACCGCGGCGCTGACCAGAAACGCGGCCACGATCCAGAGCACCGGGGTTTGGACGGGCCAACCTTTTTGCGTGGATATAAATTTCGAAGTTCCCAGGCCAAGTCCAATGCCGATTAAACCGCCAAGCGCGCTCAACGCGACCGCCTCAATCAAAAATTGCAGCATAATGTCCGAGCCGCGCGCGCCCACGGCCATCCGAATACCGATCTCGCGAGTCCTCTCGGTCACGCTCACCAGCATAATATTCATGATGCCGATACCGCCCACGACCAGCGAGACGCACGCGATCGCGGCAAGCAAATAGGTCATGGTCGTAGCGGTAGCCGTCGCCATCTCGGCGATTTCCTCCTGGTTGCGCACGGTGAAATCGTCATCCTGAAGGTTATGGGTATGATGGCGCTGGCGGAGCAGATCCACGATTTGGTCCTGGACAGGTTGCAAAAGCGCCGGGCTGGCCGCCTGGATATCCATGGCTCGCAGCGACGTCGCGCCCAGGACCCGTTTCATCGCGCTCGTGTATGGCATGATGATGACGTCGTCCTGGTCGGAACCCATGACTGAAAGTCCCTTTGGCCAAAGAACGCCGCAGATGGTAAACGGCACGTTTCGGATGCGGATAATTTGGCCGAGCGGATCGTCATCGCCAAAAAGCTGCCTGGCCACGGTTTTACCAATGACACAGACCTTGCTCATCGATTTGATGTCGCGGGGCCCAAATGGCGCGCCTTCGGACAGGGGCCATTGTCGCAAGTCAAAATATTGATCCGACTCGCCCATAACCGTGGTGTACCAATCCTCATCGCGCGCAGCCACCTGCTCGAAGCCTCGCACTTCCGGGCTGAGAATCGTAATGCCGGGAACTTCCATCTGAATGGCCAGGGCATCTTCGAGGGTCAGAGTGCCGGCGCTGCCGAACCCGCTGTGATATCCGCCCCGAGTCACATTGCCGGCCCATACCAGGATTACGTTTTGGCCCAGGCTGGCTATTTGCGACTGCACCTGCGCCTTGGCCCCATTACCAATGCCCACCATCGAAATGACCGCAGCCACCCCGATGATCATGCCCAGCATGGTCAATAGCGTCCGCATTTTATTGCGACGCAGCGCCTTCAACGCAATTTCCAATATCGCAAATACTCTCATGCTAATTTTACCGCCTGCTGCGCCTGGCGAAGCTGGAGCAGTTCGCGTTCGGCGTTCAAGCGGTTGCCAACCATTTCGTCCGTCACAATTTTGCCGTCCCGCAACACCACCATCCGCCTGGTGTAGCGCGCAATGTCCAGTTCATGCGTGACCATGACGATTGTGATCCCCTGTTCGTTTAGCTTTTGAAAAACGCCCATGATCTCGATGCTCGTCTGGCTGTCCAGGTTGCCCGTTGGTTCATCGGCCAGCAACAACGAGGGACGGTTGACCAGCGCCCGGGCGATGGCGACGCGCTGTTGCTGCCCGCCTGAAAGCTGGTTGGGATGGTGCCCTGCCCTTTTAGCCAGCCCGACCAATTCGAGACATTGCAGGGCGCGCTCCCGCTGTTCGCGATACGCGACGCGCCGGTGATTGTAGAGCATTGGCATTTCCACGTTTTCCAGCGCGGATGTCCGTGACAATAAATTGAAACCCTGGAAAACAAATCCGATTTTCTCATTCCGGATCACGGCTAAAGCATCCCGGTCAAGCGTGGATACGTCAGTGCCATCCAGCAAATACTTTCCGCCGGTGGGACGATCCAGGCAACCGACCATGTTCATGAGGGTGGATTTGCCCGAACCGCTCGAACCCATGATTGCCACGAACTCGCCGCGCGCGACTTCGAGCGAAATGCCCTGCACGGCGTGAACATCCACTTCTCCCGTGTGATAGATTTTGTGGACGCTGTCGAATTTGATGACGGGATTGTCCTGCACGGCAATTAAATGTTCATCAGAATCGACGAAACCCTCCGAACGGACTGGCCGATGGCCGCGAATTCGACGATCCCAGCATAAAAGAACTCGTGACAACCTGGTCTCCTTCCTTTAAGCCTGAAACGACTTCAGTATAAATGCCGTCGCTGATTCCGGTGCGGATTTGGACAGGATTCAATTTTACATCTCGCCCCTGTCCGGAAAGCACATAGACGGTGTGGACCTGTGCCGGGTGCGCCGCTTTCTGGCCGTGCCCATGCTGTCCGCCTGTTGAAACAGGTCCGGCAAAAGTTTGGCCGGATTCGGGACCTGTCATGTTGTTAGTGCCTTCATCCGGGTGAAACCGTAATGCGGCGTTGGATATTCTCAGGGCGCTGTGCCGCTGGGCGATCACGATATAGACCGTCGCCGTCATGCTTGGACGCAGTTTGTAATCCTCGTTGGTCACGTTAATCACGCAATCGTATGTCACCACGTTGTTGACAATGGTCGCGGCATAACGCACCTGCCGGACTTTGCCGTGAAACGTCCGGTCGGGATAGGCTTCCACCGTGAAGTCCACGTCCTGGCCGTCTTTTACCCCGCCCATGTCCGCTTCCGCCACATTCGAGTCGATCTGCATTTCTCTTAAATTATTGGCGATTTGGAACAATTCCGGCGTGTTGAAACTGGCTTGAACGGTCTGGCCCACCTCGATGTTATTCACGATCACGACGCCGTCCACGGGCGAATAAATTTTGCAGTAACCCAGGTTGACCGTGGCCATATTGACCGCCGCCTGGTCCAGTTGCACGGTCGCTTGGGCTTCATGCAGTGTCGCCACCGCCGTATCATAGTCGGAACTGGAAACCAACTTGTTGCTGAACAGTTCGCTTTCACGTTCCGCTTCGGCCTGTTGCAATTCCAGGTTCGCCCTGGCATTGGCGAGGTTCGCCTCGGCCTGTTCCAACTGCGCTTTATAGGTGCGCGGATCCAGTTCCGCGATCAATTCGCCGGCTTTGACAATCGAATTGTAATCCACATAGATTTTGCTGATGGTTCCGGAAACCTGGCACCCCACCAACACATTCGTCAGTGGATTCAGCGTCCCCGTGGCCGTCACTTCCTGGGTAATGTCGCCCCGCTCCACGGGAATGGTCTGGTACATTGGGGCGTCGTCATGACTGCGATGGAAAAACCAAATGCCGCCCCCAATGACTGCCGCGGTAACAATAACGACGGTGATCCATTTGCCCCAACTGCTCTGTCTTTCTGCCATAATTAAATTTTAACTAAATTGCGCGCCATTATTAGACACTTTGCGCGACGCTCAAGTTACGAAAATGTCCGCTTGCCCGCAATGTTTCCCGAAAACACGGGAAGAGACGCGCGGTTGCCAGTGGCGCTGCCACCGTCACCGCCGGTTTCCGGGGCGGAAAATCCGTGAAAGATCGCGCGAACGAACTCATTGCGCCCGCTATCCGGGCGCGGACATCGCAGCGCGATGTCCCTGCCAGGATCCACGTGGAATTCTCCGGCTGCCTGCCTGCATTTTCACGTTTCGCGTTTGGCGATTCATTTGTAAAATTTTCCCGTGCTTCAAAAGTGGATCGAACAACTCGACGCAGGCCGTTCCCTCGACGACAACGACGTACTCGAGGCGGTGGAACAACTTTCCGACGAAAGCGTTCCGACGGCGCTCAAGGCGGATTTTCTCGGCGCCCTGGGCAAAAAAGGCGAAACCCCGGAGGAAATCGCCGCCTTCGCCCGCGCGCTCCGCGATAAAGCCGTGGAACCGCCGTTGGATGTGGAGGTCCGCTCGCGGGAAATCCTGGACGTCGTGGGAACCGGTGGCGACCGCCTTGGCACATTCAACATCTCCACTGCCGCCGCGTTAATTTGCGCCGCCACAGGCGTGACTGTGGCCAAACATGGCAATCGGGCCGTCACGTCCCAGGCAGGCAGCGCGGACGTCCTCGATGCCCTGGCCATTCAGATTCATTTGACGCCCGAAAAGGCGGTGCGTTCACTGCGTGAGCGTAATTTCGCGTTTTTCTTCGCGCCCGATTATCATCCAGCGTTCAAAAATATTGCGCCCGCGCGCAAGTTATGCGCGGAGCGAGGCGTGCGCACCATCTTCAACCTGCTGGGACCGTTGCTGAATCCCGCGCGGCCCTCGGCCATGCTCATGGGCGTGCCCCGGCCGGACCTGTGCGAACCAATGGCCCGCGTGCTCCTGGCCCTGGGCATCCGCCGCGCCATGGTTGTCTGCGGCAAAGTTTCCGGCATCGGTTTTCTGGATGAATTATCCACGCTCGGCGAAAATACCATTGCCGAATTTTACCATGAACGCGGGTTCACGGTCTCCAACCTGTCGCCCTCGGAATTCCCGCTGCAATCCGCGTTGCTGGCGGACCTGCTGGGTGGCGATAAAGTCGCAAACGCTCAAATTGTGCGCGACATTTTTTCAGGCGCGGACCGCGGGGCAAAGCGCGACGCCGTATTGCTTAACGCCGCCGCCGCGCTCTTTGTGGCGGGAAAAACAAGAACCCTCATGGACGGCTGGGAACTGGCCATCGAGACCATCGATAGCGGCCTGGCAAAGGCAAAATTGGCGGAACTGGCGAAAGAATAAAATAAAGGCTTTCCCTGCCGGGACAATTTCCGGCCGAAGTGCCGGAACAGAATTCCACGAAAAAAGTTAAGGTTGTTCTTCGGCTTCCTGCTCTTCGTCCGCCGGAACGGTCACTTCTTCTTGCGCGGCATAGTGCAGGCCCAGGTTGTGCTGCGCGGTTTTGTCGCCCTGGCGCGCGGCGCGGATGAACCATTTCACGGCTTCCTGGGAATTTTGCGGCACGCCGCGCCCGGTTTGATAGCACAAACCGAGATTGCACTGGGCCGGGGCGCATTCCTGTTCCGCGGCGGCAAGGTACCATTTGACGGCTTCCTCAAAATTTTGCGGGACGACTTGTCCCTGTTCGTAAAACACGCCCAGGTTGAACTGGGCCGCCGGATAGCCGCGCCGGGCTGATTCGCGGTACCATTTCAACGCGTCAACATAATTTTGCGGCACGCCCTGGCCGGTTTCATATAAAACGCCCAGGTTAAATTGCGCCGCCGGATCGCCCTGCTCCGCCGCCTCGCGCAGCCATTTCGCGGCTTCGCCAAATTCCTGCGGCACACCCGCGCCATTGAGAAAACAGACGCCTAAATAGCATTGCGCCACGGCATCGTTTTGTTCCGCCGCGCGGCGAAACCAGCGGACGGCCTCGGAATAATCCTGCGCCACGCCCTGGCCATTCTGGAAGCAAACGCCGAGATAGCACTGCGCCTGCGGGTCGCCTTCTTCGGCGGCCTTGCGCATCTCTTCAAATGTTTCCCATGAACGACGGCTTGAAATCATGAACAATTCTTTCTCGCGCCTTTTAAGGTAGTTTATGCGCTTGCGAATTCAAGCTCGAAAAAAGGGCACAGACGCCGCGCTGCGAGGTCACCGCGCAGAAAGCGCGTGGAACGCACGCAATAAGACGTTCGACTCCGCTCAATTGCCCCCCTGAACACGGCGCCGCCACACCCAAGGCTTGTCACTCACCATCGCGCCTGATACAAAACGCCGATGGCATCTCCACTCAAGATCGGCTTTCTCGGCGCCGGCAAAATGGCCACGGCCCTGGCTAAAGGCTTTATCAATGCAAAGCTCGCGCGGCCAAAGGACGTAATCGCCGCCGATCCTTACGAATCCGCCCGGAAACATTTCACCGAAGATACCGGCGCAAAAGCCACAGCATCCAATGCCGACGCCGCCACCTTCGCGGACGTATTGATCCTGGCGACGAAACCGGACCAGGTTGCCGCCGCGCTTGCCGAGGCGCATGAACCGCTGAAAGGAAAGAAAAACTATCTGCTCATCTCCATCGCCGCCGGAGTAACAATTTCGAGATTGGAAGGCGCCCTTCCCGCGGGTGCGCGAGTCATCCGGGCCATGCCCAACACCCCCGCCCTCATCGGCGAATCCGCCTCAGCTTTCGCGCCCGGATCCTCAGCCACACCCGCCGACGCCGAACTGGCGAAAAAATTATTGTCCGCCGTCGGCATCGCGTTTCAAGTCAAGGAAAGCCTTCTCGATGCCGTGACCGGCCTGAGCGGCAGCGGTCCCGCGTACGTGTATCAATTCATCGAGGCACTGAGTGACGGCGGTGTCGCCTCCGGCCTGCCACGCGATATTGCCACGCGATTGTCCGCTCAAACTGTCCTCGGCGCGGCCCGGATGGTCCTGCAAACCGGCCAGCATCCCGGCGCGCTCAAAGACCAGGTCGCCAGCCCCGGCGGCACGACCATTGAAGGCCTGCATGAATTGGAAAAAGGCAAGATGCGCGGGACCGTGATGAGCGCCGTGCGCGCGGCAACCGACAAATCGAAGAAACTGGGACAGGGTTGAATTGCCACGGCAACCGAGTCATCTGGCCAAGGCAGTAAGAACAAATTTCTTCATGCAAAAAGGACTTAATTCAAAAAGCCGCTTTTCGAACCGTGTCGAAAACTACGTCCGCTATCGGCCCGGCTATCCGGCGGAAATCATCACCCTGCTCCGCAATGAGTGCGGGCTGGCGCCCAATTCCGTTGTTGCCGACATCGGCTCCGGGACCGGAAAACTCTCTGAACTTTTTCTAAACGCCGGATGCCGCGTTTTTGGCGTCGAGCCGAACAAAGAGATGCGCGAGGCGGGTGAACGCATGAATCATCCCAACTTCACGAGCGTTGACGCGTCGGCTGAAGAAACTACCCTGCCCGCCCATAGCGTTGATTTCATCACCGCCGGCCAGGCATTTCATTGGTTTGACCGCGACCGCTGCCGCGCCGAATTTTTGCGCATCCTCAAACCCGGCGGGCGGGTCGTCATTGTTTGGAACGATCGCCGTGACGATACGACTCCCTTCCTGGTGGCTTATGAGTTATTGCTCGAAGAATTTGGAACCGATTACGCCCAGGCCCATCATCGCCGGGCCGATAAGCCGGAAGTCATTCGCGCGTTCTTCGGCATCGAACCCCATTTCAAAAATTTCCACAATGTTCAACACTTCGATTTTGAAGGCGTAAAAGGAAGATTGCTGTCCTCATCCTACGCGCCGGTTGCCGGCCAGCCAAAATACGAAGAAATGCTTGTCGCACTAAAACGGATCTTTGATGCCCATCAAAAAAACGGAATCGTGGCATTTGAATACGATACGCACGTCTATTACGGTCATCTGGCGTAATCGCATGGCGTAGCGTAGCAGCGGATGTGAATCCGCTCTAACTTCCAGTCTTTTGCAGCGTAGCAGCGAATATCAATCCGCTCTGACACTTTTTTTGACGGGGCACGAACCAACTCGTTGCGCCCGCTATACGGGCGCGGACACCGCAGCGCTGTGTCCCTGCCCTTTGGCAACACGCCCGTGAACCCGCTGTTGCCTTCAGTCGTAATTACGATCTGAAAATCGAATCCACTTTCTTCTTCACCGATTCATCCATCTTTATCAGCGGCGGCCAATTGCGTTTAAATCCTTCGCCGGCCAATTTCTTTGTCGCGTCGATGCCGAGTTTGCTGCCGATGGCAATTTCGCTCGTCGCATGGTCCAGCACATCCGACGGGCCTTTGGTAAAAATCGAATCCCGCTGCGGGTCCGTGTTGGCGCAGAGGCGAAATAGCACGTCACTGGTGTTGTGAACGTCCACATCGGCATCCACCACGACAATATATTTGGAAAACATCATCTGGCCCATGCCCCAAAGCCCGTGCATGATTTTATAGGCCTGCATCGGGTAGGTCTTTTTGATGCTGACAAAAACCAGGTTGTGAAACACGCCTTCCGCCGGGAGCGCCATGTCCACAATTTCCGGAAAATTCATTTTGAAGATTGGCAGGAACAGTTTCACGCTCGCGCTGCCG
>DASYZW010000661.1:0-1723 GCA_035945915.1 Verrucomicrobiia bacterium
GAATCCCGTCTCATCCTCGTAGCCGAGCGGCACTCGATCCACGATAGCCCCGAATAACCGAGCGAGGATCACAAACAGATAACCCGTTGCGAAGTCACCACGCGATGATGTCAGTTCATCCCGATGCGCTTCTGAGTCCGGCAGTTGGCTGCCCACTGTCATGGTGGAAGTTTAAAAAAAGACAAAAATTCCTCTCAACCATTATTGGCAAAATTAGAGCAGGAATTGCGATCCAAACATCGTCGGGCTGTTGACCAGACCATCACACGCCCCGAACAACGCCCGTCCACCCGGCTTTTTTAATTTTTATTTTCCCAGCATTACCCGTACGCCGGGCGTGTTCATTTAGTTGGCTTACGCCAACGTCACGAGCGGCAACCCGAAGTCCACCGGCAATAATTTCGGCCCCGGCATTTCAACTTGCTGGCTTCCGGTGATCGGCTTTCCCGCCGTAATGGTGCCCGTCCGGAAGGACTTTTCCCAATCATCCAGCGACGGCACGGTCACTTCGGCGTGTTTCGCGTAGGCATTATGCACTGCCTTGGAATTGTGCCCCAACGCCTGCTGCGCGAACCGTTCCGGGTAGCCGCACTTCAAAGCCCGTTCCGCCCACGCATACCGATACGAATGCAGCGACACGCCCTTGATTTTCAGGCCGACGCACCGCTGGTGAAACTCCGTCGCCCGGTCGCCCGCCCGCACCGTGCAGAGGTAGGGAAAGAGCGACCCCGTCGCCGGCCGTCGCCGCAGGATGGCTTCCACTTCCGCGCCGAACCGGATCAGTGCCGGCTTGATGCCAATGCCAGCGCGGCCCTTGAGCTTCTTGCGCGAATACGAAATCGTCCGCTGATCCCAATCAACATCTTCCGCCAGCAGGCAGGCCGCGTCCGATTGCGACGCCCCCGTGTGCCACAGCAGTTCGTAAAAGTCCCGCCGCTCCGCGTTCAGTTCGCGCCCGACGATTGCGGCGTGTTCTTCCGCCGTGATGGCCCGTTTGGCCTTGAACACCGGCCGCGGCCATTGCAGGCGCGGGATGACCGATTTCAGCAGCCATTCCATGCCCAGCGCGTGATTGTGAATGCGCCGCAGATAAACATTGGTGGACACCTTGCCGTCGGCCAGCGCCTTGTCGAAATGTTCCGGGCGGGTTTCGCAGACCGACAGGTTGCGGATGCAATCGAAGTTCGCATCCTTGATGGCGACATCCCAGCGCCGTCGCGTCTCATCCTTTTTCTTGGCGACGATGTCTTGCATCACGTCCTGCCAGGTCCGCGTTGCCAGTTTCGGATCCGCGCCGTTGAGATACACCCGCGCCAGCGACAAATTGAAGTGCGGTTGCTCCTCTGATTCGTTGTGTGCTTGGAGGATGCGTTGCGCCTCGTGTTTATCGCTCGTCTTGAGGCTGGTTTGTTGGCCGCTGATTTTGTTTTTGAGGTAGAAGACGCCCCAGGGACGCCGGACCAGACCGAATGCTTGTTTCATCGTTTCACTCATGGTTTTGAGTGTGTCAGGAGCGGCATCCGTCGCGTAAGCGAACTCTGGACGGGCTATAGCCGAGCCATAACAGAACATTGAACGGGCAACCAAACCGGTGAAGATTCCGGTGAAACTCAGACCCTGAAACCAACCAAACCCCTGTAAACACAGGCGAATTGTTTGGAGGCGAGGGTCGGAATCGGCCCGTCGCCTCAATCATTTGACATCACAAAATGAGGCATTCCGC
>DASYZW010000662.1:0-2973 GCA_035945915.1 Verrucomicrobiia bacterium
AGTGCCGATGGCCGTTCGTCATTTGTTCCAGAATTGCGGTGACGCAGTCCTGGTAAAGAGGTTCTCCGGCGGCGCCGGGTTCCTTGGTGCGATCGAGCACGGTAATTTTTCGAACTGAAAGCGGCAGCGCCTCGACGAAACGCCGGCCATCGAATGGACGGTATAAGCGGACTTTGAGCAGGCCGATTTTTTCGCCTCGCGCCACCAGGTATTCAATGGTTTCCTGGGCGGTTTCGCAACCCGAACCCATAAGGACGATGACGCGTTCAGCGTCTGGCGCGCCGACGTAATCAAACAGTTGATATTGCCGGCCGGTCAGATCTTTAAACTCATCCATCACCATTTGCACGACGTCGGGGCATGCCGCATAAAACAGATTAACCGCTTCACGTCCCTGGAAGAAAGCGTCGGGGTTTTGAGCGGTGCCGCGCAGGACGGGCCGGTCCGGCGACATGGCGCGCGCGCGGTGAGCGGCGATCAATGACTCGTCGATCAAAGCGTGGAGGACGGATTTATCCAACAATTCAATTTTTGACACTTCGTGGGAAGTGCGGAACCCGTCAAAGAAATGGATGAAGGGAAGCCGGGACCGGAACGAGGCGGCCTGGGAAATGAGGGCGAAATCCATGGTTTCCTGGACAGACGCCGCGCCGAGCATGCCCCAGCCCGTGCAGCGGCAGGCCATGATATCGCTGTGATCTCCGAAGATTGAAAGAGCGTGGGTTGCGACGGTGCGGGCGGTGACGTGAAAGACGGTTGGCAACAGTTCGCCGGCAATTTTGAACATGTTGGGTACCATGAGCAGCAGTCCCTGGGAGGCCGTGAAGGTGGTACTGATGGACCCGGTTTGCAGCATTCCGTGAACGGCGCCGGCGGCGCCGCCTTCGCTTTGCATTTCGATAATGGCGGGCGCGGTGCCCCAAAGGTTCTTTTTTCCCTCGGCGGCCCATTGATCGCACCACTCGGCGATGGGAGAGGAGGGCGTAATCGGATAAATCGCCATCGTTTCATTGAGACGAAATGCGACATAAGCGGCGGCTTCGCAACCGTCAAGCGTTTTCCATGTCTTTTGGGATTTGCCGGGGACCGCGGGTGAGCTTGGTGCATTCATAGGCTAATATTGGATTTCGGCGAGATATTCCGCCGCGGCTGCCTGGCGATTGATCTTCAATCCCGCGCTTTCGGCCACGTGCTGCATAGCGTGGTTGGATGAGAGGATGAGGGCGCTCAGGCGCGACAATTTTTCCGCGCGGCCGATTTCGACGAGGCGGCGCATCAATTCGGTGCCCAATCCCTGGCGCTGCCAGCGGTCGCTCACGAGCATGGCAAATTCAGCTTCGTTCCTTCCGTGCAATTTGCTCAAGCGTCCAACACCCAGGATTTGCCGGTCTTGCGATTTGGCGCCTTTTCGTTCGACCACCAGCGCAATTTCACGGTCATAATCATTAAAGCAAATTCGAGTCAACCGCTCGTGCGCAATACGGTCGGTCAGCTTTAACGAGGAGAAATAGCGTTGATAGATACTCTCTTCGGTAAGCGTCTGATGAAACTGGACCATGAGCGGCTCGTCTTCGGGACGAATCGGGCGAATGGTCAGAGGCGTCCCGTCTTTTAGTTTCCATTTGGAAACATATTGGGCCGGGTAGGGACGGATCGCAGTCGCTGGAATCTTGTCTTCGGTCGTGGTCTTTTCGTACAAGACCACGCGAGCGTCCAGGGCAAGCAAGCGATCCGGGGCCGCAAGCAGGGGGTTAATGTCAATTTCCGAAATCCAACGTTGCTCCACGACCAACTGGCTGAACCGAACGAGGATTTCTTCAAGCGCGGGCAGGTTGATTGGCGGACGCCCGCGAACGCCTTTCAGAGCAGTATAAATTTTAGTTTGCTCAATCATTCGACGGGCAAGGGTGGCATTTAGCGGCGGAAGCGCGAGGGCGCGGTCTTTAAAGACTTCCACGAGCTGGCCGCCGGCGCCGAAGAGCAGGACCGGTCCGAATTGGGGATCAATGCTGCTTCCCAGGATGATTTCGTAGCCGTCACCGAGTTTCACCATGGGTTGAACGGTTACGCCAAGGAAATGTTGTTCGCCCACTTTTTCTTTTACTGCTTCGGCGATTGTTTTCCAGGCGGCCCTGACTGCGGCAGGCGTTTTGAGATTGAGTTGGACGCCGCCGACATCCGTTTTGTGAGTGATGGTTTCAGAAAATAATTTCAGGACGACGGGATAACCCATTTTGTCCGCGGCGGCGACAGCCTCGGAAACGGTTTTGGCTACTTGCGTTTCCACGGTGGGAATCCCGTAGGAAGCCAAAAGTCTTTTGGACTCAAATTCAGTCAGGATGGTGCGTCCGGAATTTCGAATATTTTGGATGAAGGACTCGACTTCAGTTCGTGACGGCAGGTTATGATGATTTTCGTCGAGCAGAGCCGGCGTTTCATAGAGGCCCTTGAGATTCTGGCTGTAGCGCCACATATATTGAAACGCGCGGGCGGCAGTATCAGGATACGCGAAGGTGGGGATTCCAGCGGAGTTGAGGATGTCTTCGCCGGGAGCGACTTCGAGGCCGCCCATCCAACTGGCGAGGATGGGCTTGCCATCCAGCCTGGCAAACGGCTTGATTTGTTCGGCAGTTGCCGTCGGATCGGTCATCGCCTGGGGCGTGAGAATGACAAGCACGCCGTCGCAGTTCGGGTCTTTGGAGGCGATATCGATCGCTTTGGCGTAGGTTTCGGGCGCGGCGTCCCCGAGAACGTCAACGGGATTATTGCGGCTCCAATGCGGAGGGAGCAATTGGCTGTAGGCTTTGAATGTTTGGGGTGAAAGAACAGTTAATTCGCCGCCACTGCCGACGAGCATGTCGGTCGCCAGGACGCCGGGACCGCCGGCATTGGTGATGATTGTGAGCTTTGGCCCTTTCGGTCGTGGTTGTTTTCCGAGGACCTCGGCCATATGAAACAGCTCGGCAATGGTGT
>DASYZW010000663.1:0-3871 GCA_035945915.1 Verrucomicrobiia bacterium
CCATTTCTCCCGCCGCCCCGGATTTCGTCCGCAATGTCCTCGGCAAACTCGCCGCAGGCGACGGAGACAGCCTCCCGGTCAGCGCCTTTCCACAGGATGGAACGTTTCCCACCGCAACCGCGCAGTATGAAAAACGAAATCTTGCGCTTGAGATTCCGGTTTGGGACGAAAAGACCTGCATCCAATGCCTGAAGTGTGTCTCCATTTGCCCCCACGCGACCATTCGCGCCAAAGTTTACGAACCCGGGACTGCCGGCGCACCCTCCACCTTTAAGGCGGTTCCTTCGCGTATACCTGAATTCAAGGGTCTTTCATTTACACTGCAGGTCGCCCCGGAAGACTGCACCGGGTGTAACCTGTGCGTGGAAGTTTGTCCGGCCAAAAACAAAACCGAAACAAAACTCAAAGCCATCAATATGCGTCCCCAGGCCCCCTTGCGGGAAGCGGAACGCGCAAATTGGAATTATTTTCTGACCTTGCCCGAGATGGACCGCCGGAAAATTAAAACCACCGTACTGCGGCAGCAACAGCTCATGCAACCCCTGTTTGAATTTAGCGGGGCGTGCGCCGGTTGCGGCGAAACACCGTATCTCAAGCTGCTCACTCAATTGTTCGGCGACCGCGCCATCATCGCGAATGCAACCGGTTGTTCTTCCATTTACGGCGGCAATCTGCCGACGACGCCCTATTCCAAAGATTGCCGCGGCCGCGGCCCGGCCTGGTGCAATTCCCTTTTCGAGGACAACGCCGAATTCGGCCTGGGCTTCCGCGTTTCCATCGACAAACAAAAAGAATTCGCCGGCGAACTTCTGACCAAATTGTCCTCCAAACTCGGCGACGAATTCGTGACTCAAATTATTCTAGCCGACCAATCTGACGAAGCCGGAATCTATGAACAACGCAATCGCGTCGAAGCATTAAAGGAGAAGTTAAAAGGACTCGATGCGCCCGAAGCGAAATTGCTCTTGCCGCTCGCAGACCAGCTCGTCAAGAAGAGCGTATGGATCGTTGGCGGCGATGGTTGGGCCTACGACATTGATTACGGCGGACTGGACCATGTTCTGGCCAGCGGGCGCAAAGTCAATGTGCTCGTACTCGATACGGAGGTGTATTCCAACACCGGGGGCCAAATGTCCAAGTCCACCCCCCGTGGCGCCATCGCCAAATTCGCGGCCGGCGGCAAGTTATCCGCTAAGAAGGACCTCGGGCTGATCGCGATGACTTATGGCAATATCTACGTGGCAAGCGTCGCGCTCGGCGCAAAGGACGAGCAAACCCTCAAGGCGTTCATTGAAGCGGAATCGTTCCCCGGGCCGTCCCTGATTATTGCCTATAGTCATTGCATCGCGCACGGTATCGCCCTCGACGCCGGCGCCGGCGCAAAACACCAAAGGCTCGCCGTCGAAAGCGGGCAGTGGCTTCTGTATCGCTATGACCCCCGCCGCGCGGAACGCGGTGAAAATCCGCTCCAGGTGGATTCCCAGGCGGCTAAAGTGAAGCTCGAGGAATATCTGCTTTCGGAAAATCGCTTCAAAATGTTGACCAAAAGCCGGCCCGAAGAAGCTAAAAAACTGTTCGCCCAGGCACAGGCCGACGTCGGTCGCCGCTGGAAATTCTATCAATTCGAGCAAACCTGGGATTGCAAGCCCGCCCCGGCGGAAACCGTTACCCCAAAAATTCCGGCAACGGTCAATGAACACGCGTGAATTTACTCCCCATCGTTATGAACCTGAACACCACCTATCTCGGCCTGAAACTGCGCACGCCGCTTGTGGTTTCGGCCTCGCCGTTGTCCGAAGACATCGACAGCATTAAACAAATGGAGAACGCAGGCGCTTCCGCCGTGGTTCTCTACTCTCTATTCGAAGAACAATTGCGCAGCGACCGTTTGGAACTGGCAAAAAACCTTGAGCAAGGGACCGAAAGTTTTGCCGAAGCACTCACCTATTTCCCGGAACCGGAGGAGTTCAACCTGGGTCCGGCCGAATACTTGAAACATATCCTTCGCGCAAAGTCTGCCGTTCAAATACCCATTATCGCCAGCCTGAATGCGCCTGACGAGCCGGGTGCCTGGATAAACTACGCCCAGCGCATTCAGGAAGCAGGCGCCGACGCTCTCGAACTGAACATCTACAGCATTCCGACCGATCCATATCTGTCCGCCACAGACATTGAACAACGATATTTGGATATTGTAAAAGCGGTGAAATCGGTGGTTTCCATTCCAGTCGCCGTAAAAGTCAGCCCCTTCTTTACCAATTTTGCAAATATGGCCCGCCGCCTGGCACAAGCGGGAGCAGATGGCCTTGTACTGTTCAACCGTTTTTATCAGCCGGACATCGGTCTCGAATCACTCGAAGTGAGGCCCCACATTTTACTCAGCACCCCAATGGCCATGCGCCTTCCTTTGCGTTGGGTCGCGATTTTGTACGGACAAGTCAATGCCAACCTCGCGGCAACCAGCGGCATTCATCGGGCGGCGGATGTTCTGAAAATGCTAATGGCGGGAGCAGACGTCACAATGTTGTGCTCTACGCTATTGCGAAATGGCATCGCGCAAATCCGCATTATCGAGCGCGATATGGTCGAGTGGATGAAAGAGCACGAATACGAATCCGTACAACAGCTTAAAGGGAGTTTAAGCCAAAAAAATTGCGCCGCGCCGGCCGAATTCGAGCGCGCCCAATATATCCGTGCCATCTCACACCGTCCCAGCCATGTCTTGTAACGAAGTGGCAACGCTCCGTCGCCACGCAGGTCATTGATCCCATAGCCGCGCTTCCGTCCCCGCAACCAACACAAGTAACTTAACACAAACGATTTACACAGCTAATCCCCAGCGCAGCAAACCGCGTTGGATATTGGCCAACGTGCGTGTAGTTCCCTCGCCCAATTCGGCCGAAGTTGTCATCATGGAACTGAAAAATGACCGCGCGGCATGGCTCAAAGGCGGCAATGCTCGTTGTTCTATTGTGCCCCAACATCAACCTCAACCCTATCGGTTCGTCCTCCTGGGCGCGCCGGGCGTCGGCAAAGGCACGCAGGCCCAATTCTTGGGCGATTATTTTGGCGCCTGCCATCTGTCCACCGGCGATATTTTCCGTTGCGCAAAAGATCCTGCCAACGGTAATCCCGAATCTTCCATGAAATCCGCTTTGGAATTTATGAATCGCGGCGAACTGGTTCCGGACGAGACAGTCCTAAAACTCGTCGCCGAACGGGCGCAATGTCTCTGTTGTGGCGGCGGGATTTTACTGGATGGATTTCCCCGAACTGTGGCCCAGGCCAAAGCCCTCGAAAAACTTCTCGCCTCGCAAAACGCCCGTTTGGACGCCGTCGTGAATTTTCATTTGCCCCTCGCCAAAATCATCGCGCGCCTTGGCGGTCGTCGCACCTGCTCCCAATGCAAATCCACATTTCACATCGAATCTCTTCCGCCAAAAATCGAAGGCGTCTGCGACCATTGCGGAGGGGCATTGTTCCAGCGGGATGACGACCGCCCGGAAGCCATTCGGATTCGCATGGCTGCCTATAACAAAAACGCCGTGCCATTAAAACGGTTTTACCAGCGAAGAAATCTCCTGGTCACCGTGGAAGCCGCCGGCACACCGGACACTACCTTTGCTCGGGCGCTGGATGCATTGGCAATTTT
The DNA here is from genome assembly GCA_035945915.1 of Verrucomicrobiia bacterium. Taxonomy (GTDB): domain Bacteria; phylum Verrucomicrobiota; class Verrucomicrobiia; order Limisphaerales; family UBA11358; genus UBA11358. The sequence continues at coordinate 3,653 of DASYZW010000663.1, forward strand.
CAACCGCGAACGTTTCAGTAGTCACAATCTGCCAACGGCAGCCGCTGGCCCGGCGATCGTTCCGATTCACAATTGACCCTTTAAATTCAAGGCAAAAAACACACAACAAATGCCAATTCATGCGAAGAACGCTCCCCCGCATCGGTATTAGTATGACAAGATGAGTGCAAAACTTGCTTACTGCCCTCCCAAAGGAATGCCAAACCTTGAACCGACTTC
>DASYZW010000664.1:0-1787 GCA_035945915.1 Verrucomicrobiia bacterium
CTTTATTAACAGTAAAACCACTCGGGCCGTTTGAATAAGTGGGTAAAGACCTGCGAACCAGGCGGGGAAAGACCCCAGCTGAATTTACGATTTACGATTTACGATTGCTGCACCAATCGTTCGTGGGTCGCAAATCGTAAATTCCATCAATCCACCAGGCTTTTCTGGAGGGCGTAGTGCGTCAGTTCGGCGTTGTTCTGCATGTCCATCTTTTCCAGCACACGGGCGCGGTAGGTGCTGATGGTCTTGACGCTCAGGAAAAGTTCGCGGGCAATCTGGCTGACTGTTTTACCGGACGCGATCATTCGCAGCACCAGAAATTCGCGGTCGGACAGCCGCTCGTGCGGCGCCTTCTGCACGTCCAGGTCGAGGTAGGACGCCATGCGCTCGGCCAGCGAAGCGCTGATGTAGCGCCCGCCGCCCACCACTTTCTCAATGGCGCCCACCAGTTCATTGCCCGCGCTTTCCTTGGTCAAATAACCGGCCGCCCCGGCCTTGAGCATCCGCACGGCGAATTGGTCCTCCGGGTGCATGCTCAGGACCAGCACGGGCATTTGGGGACGCAACCGCTTCATCTCCTTCAATGCCTCCAGCCCGCTCCGGCCCGGCATCGTGACGTCGAGCACCGCCACGTCCCAATTTTCCTTGCCGACGCGCGCGAGGGCTTCCTGCGTGTTGCGCGCCTCACCGAATACGGCCCGTTTGAAACGGTCAGCGAGGATCAGTTTCAGTCCCTGCCGCACGACGGCGTGGTCGTCGGTTAATAAAATTTTCATTTTCGTTCCACTTCCATTTTTCCCGCGATGGATTTTTTGCCGGACGCGGGATACGAACGGTGACCGTTGTCCCTTTGCCTGATTCCCCGTGCAGGCGCACCTCGCCGCGCATCAGCGCGGCCCGTTCGCGCATGCCGAGCAGGCCAATGGATCTGGTGTTATGGATTTCCGCCTCGGAAATTCCGCGCCCGTTGTCCTTTACCATCAGGATGAGGGAGCCGCCCATCTCCGCAAAACGCACCTCGACCTTCGTCGCCTGCGCATGGCGGATGACGTTGGTCAGCGTCTCTTGAAAGATGCGGAAGAAGGCCGTGTTCAAATCCTGGTCCCACAGCGTTTCCCGGACAGCCGGTTTGACGCGGCATTGAATGCCGGTTTGTTTTTCGAATTGTTGTGCCTGCCATTCGAGCGCGGCGACGAGGCCGGCGTTGTCGAGCACACCCGGCCGCAATTCGGTGGCGATCCGGCGCACGGCTTGAATGGTCTCGTCAATACCTGCGGACATGTTTTTGGTTTTTTCGTGGAGCGGCTTCAGGCCTTTCGGCAGCCGCCCGCACAACCACGCCAGTTGCAGTTTTAATCCCGTCAGGGCCTGTCCCAATTCATCATGCACCTCGCGCGCGATGTGGATGCGCTCCTCCTCGCGGACGTGCTGCAAATGGACTGACAACGCCCGGAGCTGTTGATGCGACTGCCGCAATTGCTCCTCGGCGCGCCGTCGTTCCTGCCGCTCCTCCGCTTCGCGCAACGCCCGCTGGACCGACGGCACCAGCCGGCTCAAGCGATGTTTGAGCACGTAATCGGTGGCACCCTGCTTGAGGGTTTCAATCGCCACTTCCTCGCCCAGGGTGCCGGTGACAAAAATAAAGGGTGCGTCCGGGCATTTTGCCTGCGCGATCGCCAGCGCCGAGTAGCCGTCGAACGACGGCAGTGAATAGTCCGATAGAATCAAATCCGGCGGCGCGCGTTCCAATGCACGAATATACTCCGCTTTTGTTCCGGCCCGTTCGC
>DASYZW010000665.1:0-2575 GCA_035945915.1 Verrucomicrobiia bacterium
AAAAAATTACCCAAAGCAAAATGTGCCTGATTTCCATTCCCTCTCGCCCCCGGCCGAAACCATCTTGAATCCCAATTCTTCATATTTGCGGCGCACTTCCTGAAATTCCTTTTTCAGAATCCCCGCCAATACCAAAAACCCATATTTATCCAATTGCGCCGCGATCCTTTCCCTTTCCGTAACCAATAAACTTGATATTAAGTTTGCGCAAATAAAATGATATCGGATTTTTGGGTGACCCGGCAGCCGGGTTGCGTCTCCGCGAACGATTTGAATGTTCACCCGATTGCGTTTCGCGTTTGCGCGCGCGGCCTGCACCGCCGCCGGGTCAAAATCCAGCGCGCGAACTGGTTTATATCCGAGCTTTGCCGCTGAAATAGCCAAAATTCCTGAGCCGGCGCCGATATCCAGAAAGGATTGATTATTTGTGCCCAAAGTATTCTCCGGCTGGGGTTTACTCTGTGAGGAATGTTTGGCGATTTCGCCCAGGCAGTACGCGGTGGTGGGATGCTGCCCGGTTCCGAAACTCAGTCCCGGGTCCAGGATGACGACTGCCTGGTTTTTTCGCGGCTTTTTCCTGCTCCAGCCCGGTTTGACTAATAAAAGGTTTCCAAATTCGAGGGGTTTAAAATGCCTTTTCCAGGATTCAGCCCAATCCTCTTTTCGCACCCGGGCAATGGAAATTTTTGCGGAACCAATGTTTATTTCCCATTCCTGGATGCATTCCAACCCATCCCGGATTTTTTGGGACGCGAGCCGGCTGACATGGCCGTCAACATAAACGCAAACACGGCTCGTGCCTGACTCGAAATCGAAATACGAAGACGCGGGACAATCAAAGAGACTGCCAAGCAGTTCGGCAACGGCGTCCTCAGCCTCAAGAGTTGTATCGACAGAAACCGCCCATAGCCGGCGGGTATTCATTTATTTGCCGGGATATCCCGCCAGGGGGTGAAATTGAGCAGCTCGATCTCCGCATGCGCCGGATACAGCGCAATTTGCGTCACTCCGGCATACTCAATTTCGAACATATTGGTACGCGGCAGCGGAAGTTCAAGCAGGATTGAAAGAATCATCCGGATGACACCGCCGTGGCAGAAAATGCCAACGGTTTTGCCCGGGTGCTTGTCGATTATTTTCCGCAGGGCGGGTTCGACGCGCGCGCGAAATTGCGGGCCGCTTTCGCCATTGGGCGCGACGCCGCGTTCGATGTGCTCGAGCCATTCATGCGTAAGCAATTGAAACTTTTGGCAAACCTGTTCCCAATTTAAACCGGTCCAGTCTCCAAAATTCACCTCGCGAAGGTCGGTCACGATCGTCTGCGACCGCCCCGCGTCCTTCAGGAACGGCGCAAGCGTTTGCTGGACGCGTTTCATGGGGCTCGCATAGATCGCATCCAGCTTCCGGGTTTGCAGAAACTTTGCCAGGAGCGCAGCCTGGTCATGGCCGCGCGGTGATAAATTCATATCAATCGTACCACCAAAAATTTTATGGTACCGGACTTCGACCTCTGCGTGGCGCGCCAGCAAAAGGCGAGTGGGTATGACGGACGCCATCGTCGTTCTATCCTTTCAATGCCTGTTGCTGCGCCAGGAGCAGTTCTTGAATCCCGGTTTTACCGACCGCGAGCATTTCGGTGAGCTGCGACTCGCTGAATGTGGCCTCTTCCCCACTGCCCTGGATTTCGATGAACTCGCCGGCCGCATTCATCACCAGATTCATGTCAACGCTTGCGGCGACGTCTTCAGTGTAACACAAATCCACGAGCGAATGGCCATCCACGATTCCAACGCTTACGGCGGCGACGGGACTCAGGATGGGATTTTGAGCGAGTTTTTGATCGTTCATCAGTTTCCTGATTGCCAGCGATAGGGCGACAAACGCGCCGGTAATGGCCGCCGTTCGCGTCCCGCCATCAGCCTGCAGCACGTCGCAGTCGATCCAAACCGTTCGATCGCCGACTTTTTGCAGGTCCAGGCATGCGCGCATTGAGCGGCCGATGAGACGCTGAATTTCCGAGGCGCGCCCATCCAATTTGCCTTTGGTAACATCACGCGGCTTGCGATCCAGGGTGGAGTAGGGGAGCATGGAATATTCAGCCGTGAGCCACCCGCCGATGACCTTTTGTTCTTTCATCCAGCGCGGCACTGTCTCCTCCACGGTCACGCCGCAGATAACCCGGGTGTTGCCCCACTCGATCAGCGTCGAACCCGTGGCGTTGGGCGCAATGTGGTTTTGAAAACGAATCGGGCGAAGCCGGCCAGGAGTCCTGCCATCCGCGCGAACAAAAGATTCTGCCATAATTAAATTTCGATGAACTTCCGACGATGTTAAAAGTGGAACTTATGAAAAAACCGGAGGGGAGGCGAGAGATTTTCCATTTTTGATTTACGCAGCCCTTGCCTTGCCGCTGCCTCTACTTTAATTTTTGCGCGATTTGAAAAAAATGGATCGCCCGGTCATTCCCCGAAAGACGATTTATCGTCTCTCGATTTATTTGCGTTGCCTGGCGCGATTGCGGGAGAACGGCATCAACACCGTTTCCAGCGAAGCGCTGGCCAAGGCCGCGGGCGTC
>DASYZW010000666.1:0-3679 GCA_035945915.1 Verrucomicrobiia bacterium
AAAGCATTCCAGAGTTTCAAGACGAGCGGATGGTGTTGAACATGGGGCCGTCGCATCCGGCGACGCACGGCGTGTTGCGAATCGTGCTCGAGCTGGACGGGGAAATGATCACCAAAGCGGACCCGGACGTAGGTTATTTACATCGCGGCGACGAAAAGATCGCCGAGAACATGACTTACACACAGTTCATTCCGTACACGGACCGCTTGGATTACCTCGCTCCGCTGGCAAACAACGTGGCGTATGCCTTGGCGGTGGAAAAATTGCTGGGAATCCACGATAAATTGCCGCCGCGCTGCCAATATATCCGGGTAATGTGCGCTGAATTGGCCCGCATTTCCGCCCACTTGCTGGGATTGGGGGCCTTTGCCATGGACATGGGCGCAGTCACGGTTTTTCTATTGAGTTTTACGGAACGGGAAAAGATTTACAACCTGGCTGAAGCGATTTGCGGCGCCCGTTTCACAACCAGTTATACGCGAGTCGGGGGCGTGATGCGGGACATTCCGCCAACGTGGTTGGATCAATGCCAAAAATTCTGTGATGAATTTATTCCCGCGCTAAACGAATTTGAAACACTCCTGACGCGCAATCGCATCTGGGTGGATCGCGTGCGCAACCTGGCGGTGATTTCGAAGAGCGACGCGCTTGACTACGGCCTGAGCGGTCCGAATTTGCGGGGCAGCGGCATTGAATGGGATTTGCGCAAGAAACAGCCGTATCTTTGTTACAAAGATTTGGAGTTCGACATTCCCGTCGGGTCCGTGGGCGACTGTTACGATCGTTACCTGGTGCGCATGGAAGAAATGCGGCAGAGCGTTCGCATCATCCTGCAGTGCATCAAAAAAATTCCCGGCGGCGCCGAAAATAAATCCAAAGAGCCCATCAATTACAACGATGGCAAGGTCCTTCTGCCGCCGAAGGAAAAAGTGATGACGAAGATGGAGGAATTGATCCATCAATTCATGCTGGTCACCGAGGGAATGAATTGTCCGCCCGGCGAAGTCTATTTTGGCCACGAGAACCCGAAGGGCGAACTGGGCTTTTACATTAACAGCAAGGGCGGAGGCGTGCCGTACCGGATGAAGATCCGGTCACCCAGCTTTGTGAACTTGAGCATTATACCGAAACTGTTCCCGGGAACCATGATCAGCGATACGGTGGCGATCCTGGGGTCGCTCGACTTTGTGATGGGAGAGTGCGACCGATGAACACCACGAATTCAACGCACACGGCCCCGATCCCGAACCCGTTGCAGCATCAGGCGGGTTTTTCAGTCACGCCGGAACTGGAAGCCGAGGTGAACGAATTGGTGACGCATTATCCGGAAAAGCGCGCCGCCTCGCTCATGGTATTGCACGCGATCCAGGACCGATTTGGCTGGATTTCGCAGGAGGCGGTTGAATGGACGGCAAAGAAGCTGGATTTGCAGCCGATCAATGTTTACGAACTCGTCACATTTTATCCGATGCTGCGGCAAAAGCCGATGGGACGGTTCCAGATCAAGGTTTGCCGGACGCTGAGTTGCGCGCTGGGCGGCGCGTATGAATTGCACAAGCATTTTTGCGATAAATTGGGGCTGGACGCGCATGCGCATGGGCCGCAAACGACCAGGGACGGAAAGTTCACGGTTGAATTCGTCGAATGCCTCGCCAGTTGTGGAACGGCGCCGGTGATGATGTGCAATGACGCATTTTACGAGGGTGTGACCGCGAAAGCGGCGGACCAGATTTTATCGGGGCTGGAATGAGAACGAAATGGCTGCCCGACATGGATTTGAACCATGACAAACAGATCCAGAGTCTGCTGTGCTACCGTTACACCATCGGGCAGGACGGAGCAGTGGCAAACTAAAGATTTTTGAGCAGGAGTCAAGCTATGGCGCAAGAATACAAACTGATTTTGAAATACGCCGATGAACCGGGATATACCCCCGACATCGAGTGTTATACGCGCCATGGCGGTTATGAGGCTTTAAAGAAAGCCCTGGCGATGAAACCGAAGGACATGCCTGACGGAAAGAAGTTGTCGCCCCAGGAACAGATTCGCGAGGATGTGAAAGTTTCGGGATTGCGCGGGCGGGGCGGCGCGGGATTTTCCTGCGGATTAAAATGGAGTTTTGTGGACCGCAAGAGCGGCAAGCCGATTTATTTGATTTGCAACGCCGATGAATCCGAGCCGGGGACGTTCAAGGACCGGCAGATCATGTATAAAGATCCGCACCAGATGATCGAAGGCATGATTATCGCCTGTTTTGCAAACGATGTGCATCTGGCGTACATCTACATTCGCGGGGAGATGGTGGAAGGAGCGAAGATTTTGAACCGCGCACTGGCTGAAGCGCGCTCGAAGAATTTTCTGGGCAAAAATATCGCGGGCAGCGGCTACGATTTGGAGATCCATGTGCATCGCGGCGCCGGCGCCTATATCTGCGGCGAGGAAACCGGGTTGATTGAATCGCTCGAAGGCAAACGGCCGTATCCGCGCATCAAGCCGCCTTATTTTCCGGCCGTGCTGGGACTTTGGATGTGCCCGACCATCGTCAATAACGTGGAAACGCTTTGCAACGTGAAACACATCGTGGCGATGGGCGCCGCGGAATTCGCGAAATTGGGCACGCCGAATAATACCGGCACGCGGGTGGTCAGCCTCAGCGGCCATGTGAAGCAGCCGGGCTATTATGAAATCGAAGTCGGGAAGGCGACGATTGGCGAATTGATTAACGATCCGAAGTTTGGCGGCGGATTGCGTGACGGCCGGAAGCTTAAGGCAGTCATTCCCGGCGGGTCATCGGCCAAGGTTTTCAAGGCTGGTGAAAAATTTAAGCTCAAGAAAAAAGGCGCGGATGGGCAAATGACCGAGCAGGAAGTGGACATGCTCGATTTGCCTTATGATTTTGATTCGCTCATCGCCGCCGGATCCATGAGCGGTTCCAGCGCGATCATTGTGATGGACGATAGCGTGGATATCGTGGAAGCGCTCGCGAACGTGGCCGAATTTTACGCGCATGAAAGCTGCGGCCAATGCACGCCGTGCCGCGAAGGCGCGCTTTGGATGAGCAAAGCGCTGCACCGCTTAACACACGGAGAGGGCAGGGCGAGTGACGCGGATTATCTGATTAAAATCGCCGACAATATTCCGGGCGGACGCACGATTTGCGCCTTTGGCGAAGCGTGTTCCTGGCCGGTGCAAAGTTTCGTCGGCAAGTTCAAAGAAGATTTTGTGGCCCGGGGCAAGGCGGATGAAGAGCGTCGGGCGAAGGAACTTGTCAAACCGGTTTCCGCCACGCCGCCTGAACGGCATGAATTGGCATCGGCGCACTAAAAGATTTGCATAACATGTCAACAGCAACGACAACTGAAACCAAGCCGGCGCCTGCGGTTGAAAAGATCAAGGTGAAGGTAGATGGCCGCGAAATCGAGGTTCCCAAAACCACACCGGACCCGATTTCAGGCAAGCCAATTCCGACCACGATGATCCAGGCTTGCGCTCTGATCAATGTGGATGTGCCTCATTATTGTTATCATCCAAAGTTGCCGGTGGCTGGGAATTGCCGCATGTGCCTGGTCGAATTTGGCACCCCGGCGCTGGGCCCGGATCGTAAGCCCGTCCTGAACCCCGACGGCACGCCTAAGATCGCCAAATCGCCGCGCCCGGCCATTGCTTGCGCCACGCCAAT
>DASYZW010000667.1:0-7367 GCA_035945915.1 Verrucomicrobiia bacterium
CGTCCGGAACATTGTGCATATAGACCGGAATCCGGAGCATCGAAGCCAGGCTGATGAGTTCCGCTCCGATATGGCCGTAACTCAGGGAGCAATGATTCGCTCCCCAATTATTCATCACGGTGTAAACATCCCGGAAAGCGCCGCTTCCCGTGGCCCTTGGCACAAACCACGTTGTGGGCCAGGTCGGATTGGTGCGTTCATCAAGCGCGTTGTGGACTTTGTCGGGCAACTCGATCGTTTGGCCTTCGGCAATTTGAAGCGCCGGCCCGAGCCCTTTGACCAGGTTTAAACGGCAGATTGTGGCGGGCATTCCGCCGCGAGTTCGGAACCGCGTGGACCATCCGCCCCCCGGAAAATATTCCGTGATGGACGGGTGCCAGGTCGTCGCAGCCAGGCATTTCCTGATTTCAGCGTCCGTGATGTCCCAGAACGGTTTCATGGCCGGTTTTCCGCCTGCCGATTGTTCACCGCAGCCGTCCAATGCCGCCGGTCCGGAATTGATCAGGTGCAGGAAACCATCCGCCGCCGCTCCCGCCAATTTATGGCCCGTGACTCGTTTCACCGCCGCCGCGCTCCAATACGTCCGGACGTCCGCGAAGATTTGGGCCGTGTTCGTAAGCAAATAACCGAACAACATGCACGCGCCGTTAAGCGAATCATTTTCCGTCGCGACAATAAAAGGCGCGCGCGCGCCATTCCAATCAAACGACGTGTTCAAAATGGCCTCCATGAAGTCGCCGTTCGGAAGATGATCGGTCCACTGGCGCTGGCCCTGGAATCCGGACGCGATCGCATTGTGGCCGAGCGATTCTTCGCCAAAACCGCGTTTGGCCAGCCGCGGATTTCCGATCATTAGGTCTCGGGCGATGAGGGTCATTTTCACGGAAAGTTCCCATTCACGATCCAACCTGGCCCGCGGGCGGGTCGTCTTCGGCGAATTATAATCTTTGCCCTCTTTGCAGTGCGCCTTTACCCATTGAATCGCCTTTTCATATTCCGTCGTGTCAAAAATTTCGCGCTCGAACCGTCGCACAAACTCGCTCATGTCGACCGATTCAACTCTCATGCCGAGATAGCTTTCAAAAAATTCAGGACTGACGATCGAGCCTGCGATGCCCATCGAAACACCGCCCATCGCCAGGTAGGATTTGCCCCTCATAATGGCCACAGTCAGCCCGGCCCGGCAAAAGCGCAGGAGTTTTTCGCGCACATCATCCGGAATCGTCTTGTCGCCGCTGTCCTGCACGTCGCGCCCGTAAATGCCAAACGCGGGCAGCCCTTTCTGCGCATGCCCTGCCAGCACGGCAGCCAAATAAACCGCGCCCGGACGTTCCGTGCCGTTAAATCCCCACACGGCTTTGGGTATCGCCGGGTCCATGTCCATCGTTTCGCTGCCGTAACACCAGCAGGGCGTTACCGTGAGCGATACCCCGACACCTTCGCGCGCAAATTTTTCAGCGCACGCGGCGGATTCAGCCACGCCGCCGATGCATGTGTCGGCAATGACGCACTCCACCGGCTTGCCTCCGGGATAGCGAAGTTCATCCGCGATGAGTTTCGCGACGGCCCTTGCCAGGTTCATCGTTTGTGATTCGAGTGATTCACGTACGCCGCCCAGCCGTCCGTCAATGGCCGGACGAATTCCAATCTTTGGCAGTTTTTTAAATAAAGGATTTTCCATATTAAATTATTCCAAGTTTCCGATCGCCCGGCGTCGGTAATGTTCATCCGGGCGGGTTTCAATCCGGTCGGAATGAGTTTCATCCAAAAATCGCGGGCCGCCGACCATATAATTGCCGGCCAAAATCTTCGCCCATTTGTCCAGCATGAGCGTGGTATTTAATACATCGCGTGGAGTTTGTCCCAAAATTACGGGGCCGTGATTGATCATGAGGATCACTTTCGGTGGGGCTCCATGTTCGGCGATAAATTGCCGGAGCGAAGCGCGCAACGCCACCGCGAGCCGGATGCCCGGATCAACATACGGAACAGCGGCCATATGCCGGCCGCAAACCACAATGCCGTCCGGGAAAATGTGGCGGCGAAAAGGCTCCGCCCCGAGCGTGCTGCACAGGATTCTCAGCACCGAAACCGGATGCGTGTGTCCGACCCATTTGGCTCCGCCCTCGCGCAGGCAAATCGCGTGCAGGAACGTTTCGACCGACGGCAGTCGCGCGCCTTTATCCGCGCGCGAGTCTTCGAGAATCTTGCGGACTTCCGAGTCGTTTTTTTCCGGAGATTCCAGGGCGTCAAAGATCGGTTGCATGCGCACGCGCGTGAACCCGTCTCTCCGAATTCCGGCCAGTTGGGAGCCGGAAGCCTTCACGTAAAAGGTTTTGCCGTCCAAATCGGCGCTGACATTGCCCTCGCCGAGGATGGCCAGTTGCCGGTCTTCCCGACCCAGTTCGTGAGACAACTCGATCAACTGTTTTAAAATGGCGGAGCGGCTCATTGGGCGTTGCAACACATTGTCATCGTCCGCTCAAACGCCCGTCGAGCAAAAAATGGCGGCATCGTACAAACGTTCAGGTCGCGAAACCTTGACGGGATTGTCTTCGTCCACTGAAATGAACCAAAAGCTATGAAACGTACCATCGCGCCAACTTTGCTATTTTTGACCACAATAACTCTTGCCCTGACGGTTTTGCAATTCAGTTGGCAAACAAATGCTTCCGCGGAAGGAACAAATGACACCTCCCTGAATGAGTGGAAACAGGATTACGGTCCCACGCACGACGCCCGGATGCAATGGTGGCGTCAGGCAAAATTCGGAATGTTCATTCATTGGGGCGTGTACTCAGTCCCGGCGGGAGTGTACCAGGGAAAGCCCGTAACCCACGCCGGAGAATGGATCATGCGCACGGCGGACATTCCGGTCGCAAAGTACGCCGAATTCACAAAGCAATTTGATCCGACAAATTTTAACGCCGAACAATGGGTCGGCATCGCCAAAGCCGCCGGCATGAAATACATCGTGATCACCGCCAAACATCACGACGGCTTTTGCATGTTTCATACGACGGTCGACGGTTATAATATCTATGACGCCACGCCCTGGCATCATGATCCGCTCGCGGAATTGGCGGACGCTTGCCGGAAAGAAAACATCCGATTGGGCTTCTATTACTCCGAGGCGCAGGACTGGCACCATCCCGGCGGCGCTGCCGCGAATAAAAATCCCGAAGCCGACGTCGATGCGCAGCATCACTGGGACCCTGCCCAGAAAGGCAGCTTCGACGAATACATCGATAAAGTCGACGTGCCGCAGATCACCGAATTGCTGAGCAATTACGGCCCTGACACTCCGGCGGTTCTATGGTGGGATACCCCGATTGGCATGACGCCCCAGCGCGTCGCGAAACTCCTTCCGTTGCTGAAACTCAAACCAAACATCATTACGAACAATCGCCTGGATCAACACCATTTGACGGGCGATTACCAGACCCCCGAACAAAAAATCCCCGCCAGCGGCCTGGACGGCGATTGGGAAACTTGCATGACGATTAATGGCACGTGGGGATATAAGTCCACGGACCATAATTTTAAGAGCCCTGAGGTCCTCATTCATAACCTGGTGGACATCGCCAGCAAGGGAGGAAATTATTTGCTGAATGTGGGCCCCACCAGCACCGGCGAAATTCCGCAGCCGGAAGTGGACCGATTGCAGGCGGTCGGCAAATGGATGGATGTGAACGGCGAAGCCATCTATGGCGCCAGCGCCAGCCCCTTTGGCCATCCCTTTGACTGGGGCCGTTGCACGGCCAAAATCCTCCCGGACAAAACAATCCTATATCTGCATGTATGGAACTGGCCGGCCGACGGCCGATTGGTCCTGCCTGGCCTCAAGAATCAGGTCACCAATGTGTATTTATTGAAACCGGAAATGCTCAGCGAACGCAGTTCAATGAAACATGCCAGCGATTCGGACGGCGTGATCATCACGCTTCCCAAAAATCCGCCGGACCCGATTTCCTCCACCGTCGCGGTCGAAATACAGGGATCCCCGGACATTGAATAAGCCGGGAGGGCATATGCAACCGCCCTCCGCCGGCCAATTCAAATATTCGGGTGCGAGACACAAAAACATTTCGCGCCTGGCGCCGGTCGATTTGTTCTTAATCGTTGCAATCAACGGAAAAGGCAGGCAATTAAGAGATGAATTCAACGAATGCCGCCGTCTGCGATCAGGAATGTTTTGATTTCAGGTTTTGCGCGTGGACTCGACTTAATCCATGCGCCGAATCACCGTCTTGCGCTGGCTCGATTCATCGGCCTGCTTTTCATTGCGTTTCCGGCGGGTTCCGTTGCGTCCACAAATTCCGCCTGGTCGATCCATAACTGGCGAACGAGCGAGGGCCTTCCCAATAATGACCTGACTGGCATTGCGCAAACCAGCGATGGTTTTCTTTGGCTGGCCACTTCCAGTCAAACCGGGTTGACGCGGTTCGACGGGGTGCATTTTGAAAATATCCCGTTGCAGCGTGTGACGGCCGCCAAATATGAAAAGACGACCGCCTTGCTGCAGAGTCGGTCCGGTGGTCTCTGGGTGGGTATGGACCATGGGGCCGTCATTTATCTTAATGGCGTTTCCCCTCAATTCTTCACCAACGGTATGCCGGATGAATCGGTCCTGTCCCTGATCGAGCAACGGCAGGGTGCGGTTTGGGTCGTGTTTCGGGTCGGTGATATTTGCCGAATCGAGAAGAATAAAGTCACCCGTTTCGGCCCGGCTGACGGTTTGCCATCCGTCCATTCCCAAACCTGGCTGGCCTTGGATAATCAGGACCGACTATGGTTCGCAAAGTCAACGCACATTGGTATTTATCAGGACGGTCGGTTTAAGACGATCGCCCGGCTGCCCTGGTCGGCTGGCGGAATCGCCAAAGCATCCGGCGGAGGAGCCTGGATTGGCTCGAACGGCCATCTTTTTCACTGTGACCTCGATGGCAAACTGGACGATTGCGGCGCCTTCGCGTCGTCACCCTTGCACCATCCGACCCCTTTGCTCGAAGACGCGAGTCATCTCGTCTGGATTGGAACCGGTGAAAACGGATTGTTTTGCTATAACGGTTCCCAATTTCAAAGCATCCCCGTATCGCGCCACGAAATCCTGAACCTGCTCGAGGATCGCGAGGGCGACCTCTGGGTCGGCACCCGCGGCGAAGGCTTGAGCCGCGTCTACCCGCGAACGGTAGAATTGCAAGGCACTGAGAGCGGTTTGCCGTCCGACCCCATTCAATCAATTTGCCAGGACGAAAATGGCCGGCTTTGGGCCATTGCGCAAAACGGCGCAGTCCTCTGCCAAAGCAACGGGATCTGGCGAACGATTGATTTTCCGGAAACCATGGGTGAGCCTTCATGCATCGCTTCGGGGCCTGGCACTTCCGTCAGGATCGGCACCTTAAGCGGATTGCTTCACTGCTGGCGTGATGGACGCTGGAAAACTTTCAGTCAGTCGGATGGCCTTGCCGGACGCCAAATTCATTCTTTGCTCGTGACCGGCTCGGGTGATGTATGGCTCGGCGAGGAAAATCCGGAATCCGTCCAGCATCTTAGCGATGGAAAGTTTTCCACCATCAAAATCCCGGAAACGCAACGCGTCATGCGCGCCATCGCCCGGGACACTGCCGGGAATATCTGGGTCGGTTCCTCAGCGGGCGGATTACTTCGAATCTCAGGCGATCAGGTGGCCAACGAAACGGCGCGCACAATAGGCCAGCCGATTGCCATCCGTTGTTTGTATGCCACCCCTGACGGCGCTTTATGGATCGGCTACGCCGGCGGCGGCGTTGGCTGGCTGAAAGACGGTAAATACAAGCGGATCAGCACCGGCGTGGGGCTTTCAGACGCGAACATTTCACAGATTCTGTCCGATGGCCGCGGCTGGATGTGGTTTGGCGGGGATAGCGGCATCTTCAAAGCCCGGGAGCGGGACCTGGAGGATTTTGTCGAAGGCCGCGCGGAGCGCGTCGAGTCGGTTCGCTGCGGCCAGGATTTGCCGGCGCTGCAGGCGAATTTTGGCAGGTCGTCAGACGCTCTGCTCAGCCGTGACGGCCGGCTCTGGATGCCCATGCTCACGGCGCTGGCGGTCATTGACCCGGTCGACCTTCGTGAAAACGAAACCCCGGCCAATCCCCTGGTGGAACAGGTTCTCGTGGATGACGTACTCTATGCCTTCTATGGGGGTGCGGTGCCCGTGCATGGCGCGGTCGATCTAAAAAGCAGCGGCGTGAAATTCCGGCTGCCGCCGGGTCGTCACCGGCTGGAATTTGATTTTACTGCTTTGTCTTTCAGCGCGCCTGGAAATGTCCAGTTCCGCTATCGGCTGGATGGCTTCGATACCCGATGGATCGAGGCCCAATCGCAGCCCGAAGCCGTTTATCCGCAGGTTCCCGCGGGCAATTACGAGTTTCAAGTGACCGCGTGCAACTGTGACGGCGTGTGGAGCGGAACCGTCGCCTCTATTTCATTCTCCATTGCGCCGTTTTTCTGGCAAACCTGGTGGTTTCGCCTGGCGATATTGGCCCTTTTTACCTCAGCCGTCTTCGCGGTCGCCCGCTATGCCTCGCATCGCCGTCTGCGACTCCGCCTGGCCCTGCTTGAACAACAGGACGCCCTCAACAAGGAGCGCATGCGCATTGCCAAAGACCTGCATGACGACCTGGGAACCCGCCTCACAAAAATCGTTTTACTCAGCGGGCTCGCTCAAAGGGACCGAATCGCCCCGCAAAAGCTCGATGAGCACCTGAAAAAACTTTCCACCGCCGCCCACCAGGTGATCAGTTCGCTCGATGAAACCGTCTGGGCGGTCAACCCGCGCAATGATACTCTCCCGCACCTCATCAATTACATCGGACGCTTCGCGGTGGAATTTCTGAAAACTGCGGGGATTCAATGCGCCCTGGATTTGCCCGAGGCTCCTCCGAACTGGGCGGTCCCGGCGGCGGTGCGGCATAATTTGTTCCTCTCCGTGAAAGAAGCACTGAACAACATTGTTCGCCACGCCAACGCAACCGCCGTCCACCTGCGGATTACTGCTACGGAAGAATTATTCGAACTCTGCATCGACGACAATGGCCGCGGCTTCGAGCAGGCTTCGGACATTGACGGCGCTGACGGTCTTCGCAACATGCGCCAGCGCATTGAGGAAATTGGCGGCCGATTTACGCTCGATAGCCGTCCTGACTCGGGAACAAAAATTGTTTTTACTTGCCCCTCAAACAGCCAATGAACGAGATTGCCCATATTCCCGGCGAATCCCCGGCGCGCACATCGGCGGCAAAATGACCAATACCCATGCCCATTAACGTTTGTATCATTGAAGACGATCGCGAGACCCGCGAAAGCCTTGTCGAATTGCTCAACGG
>DASYZW010000668.1:0-4973 GCA_035945915.1 Verrucomicrobiia bacterium
CCGGCCGTTTCGCCGTTGATCTTGATCATTCCAGCGTCGGCAGATTTGATAAAGCGAAGGGCGCGGCTGATATCTTTGGTGAAGATGGCGGCGCTCAGGCCAAACGGCACGTCATTGGCAATTTCGAGAGCGTGTTCGAGATTGCGCGCCGGAATGATGCCGAGGACCGGGCCAAAAATTTCCCGTTGCCCGAGTTCGGACGCCGGATCCACTTTGCCAAAAATCGTGGGTTCGATGAAATAACCCGGTTGGTTGTCAGGCTTCCTGCCGCCGGCCAGGAGGGAAACGCCGTTTTGGAGGCAACGCCCGATGGTCGCCATAATATTCGAATGTTGCGGCTGGCTGACGACCGGACCGAGATAACAATCCTCTTCCAAAGGGTCCGAGAGTTTGATGTTCTTCGCCTTTTCCACGATCATTTCGGTAAAGGCCAGAAGGACGCTCTCATCCACAATGACGCGGCTGGTGGCCGTGCATTTTTGTCCGCAGAAACGCATCGCCGCGCTCAGGGTAAGGTCGACGGCTTTGCGCAGGTCGGCGTCGGCGGCGACGATGGTGGGATTTTTTCCGCCCATCTCGAGCTGGAATTTGACGCCGCGTCCGACTGCGGCCGTTGCCACTTTTCGGCCGACATCATTTGACCCGGTGAAACTGATGGCATGCACTTTTTCGTGCGCGGTGATGCATGGGCCGACTTCGGCGCCTTTGCCGGTGACCATGTTGATGACGCCCTTGGGAAACCCGGCCTTTTCCAACAACTGCATGAGGGCAAATCCCGTGATGGACGACGGTTCAGCCGGTTTCCAAACGACCGTATTCCCAAAGATCAAAGCCGGCGCCATCTTCCAGAGCGGGATGGCGACCGGAAAGTTCCAGGGCGTAATGACCCCGACCACGCCCAGGGGGACGCGATTGCTATAGAGCAACGACTTGCCATCGGAGGCCGGGTACACTTCACCCGACGAACGCATCCCTTCGCCGGCATAGTATCGGAGGAGGACCACGCCGCGTTTGACTTCACCGCGGGCTTCGGCGATGGGCTTGCCCATTTCGCGCGTCATCGTGCGGGCGAGTTGTTCCTTGTGATCGTCCAAAATATTTGCGGCGCGATGGAGAATTTCAGAACGGGCCGGCCAGGCCATTGCTTTCCATCCGGGAAAGGCATGGTGTGCGGCTTCAATGGCTGCCGTGGTATCTTGAGCGCCGGCCAGGGGATAAGTGCCGATGGTTTCCGAAATATTGGCCGGATTTTCACGGCTGGCGCGCTGGCCGGAAATGCCGCCGGTCCATTCTCCATTAATATATTGTTTGGCCTCGATGGACATAACCTTAAGTTTTTTGAACGACGGGAATCCCGAGGTCTGACGGCCCCGGCTTTGAGGCAACGGCATCCGGATAGTAACGCCTGACCATTTCCATTCCCAATGCGGCGCGGTGGACACGTTCCTGGCAGAGCGAAATATTGGTAGCCTCCCATTGTTTTCCCGACGGATAAACATCCGGATGATTTCGCAAGCCGAACTTGATATAGACCGGCGACAAAATGCGAATGAATTCCGGAATTTCGTAATGCCGGATAAATCCGCCGAAATTGTCCGGCGCTTCCACATACAGATCCAAAGGGATGTCGGTCGCCTGCCGAATGGCCGCCAGTTTTGGGAGCGAAAGGCCGGTGGGCAGATTATAGGTGTCCGCGCCCAAATCCTGCATGAGCCGAATGGACACCGGGTTCGAGGCCATCATCTGGACGGAGCACTTGAGGACGAAATTTCGTGGCAGAACGTTTTTTTCTTTGAGCTTTTTTGTGAGCAAAACCAATCCTTCGTCGCCGACCAAGGCGCCGCGGATGCCCAGGGCGGCGGCTCGTTTTAAATCTTCAATGGCATAGACTAATTGATCCATGCCTTCATGACGGATGCCGGCGGCTTTTCCGGCGGTGGTCAATGGCATGGGACTGATATCCCAGGTTCCGCGCGGGCCGACAAACAGGCTCAGTTCCATTCTGCGCGAGGCGCAAAGCCGGCCCATTTCGAGGATTTCATCGTCCGTCAGGAGCATGATTCCGCTGCCTTGCGAGATGCGATGGATGGACAGTCCGTAACGGTCGATTTCCTTGAATGTGGCGGCCAGGGCGGCGGGACCTTCGACGCTGGGCAGTTCGACCCGATATTGCGCGCCGTCGGGAAATCGCTTTGAAGAAGAAGGCAAACTATAGAGATCACCCTCGGGATAACCGAGCGAAGCCAGGAAATTTCTTGTTTCTTTCACCAGAGAGCGTTGGATTCAGCGCGTTGTGGTTGAAATCAGGTCTTGGACTTAATTTCGGGGAACAACAAATCGCTGCAAACTTTTGCGGAACTTAAAATATGACGGTTCATCGCTTTGGCGGCTTCGTCCGGCTTATGTTTCAACAGCGCGTCAATGACCGCCAAATGTTCCGGCAGTGCCAGGTCAAACGGATAATGATGGTCTGCCACCGCGCGTCGGATGGACGTCAGCAGCGAGCGATAACGGAAAATCTCTTCTTTCAGCCGTTGATTGCCGCAAGAGCTGGCGATGGAACTGTGGAAATTGTCATCGCTTGAAACGACCTGGGCGGACCAGTCCGCGGATTCTTTGGAGATGAGATCCGTCGCTTTTGACTGAAGTTCAATTAAAACCGAAGTTTCGATCCGATCGCATGCCAGGCGCGTGGCTTCAGCTTCGAGAATTGCGCGGACCTGGAAGATTTCAAAAAGTTGGCGGGGGCCGAACGGCCGGACGATCGTGCCTCGGTTGTAATGGTTCTCAATGATACCGCAGGCTGCCAATTCCTGGAGCGCTTCACGAAGAGGGGTCACGCTAACATTCAATTGTTCGGCCAATAATTTGTGATTTGACCAAATTCCCGGTTTCATTTGGCCACGGACGATAGCCAGAAGCAGAATCTCAAAAACGGTTTCGCGCAGGGCCCGTTGGCGAACCGGGCCGAGAGCAAGTGCCGGTGCGCCGGGTTCGGTTGCGCCGGTGCGCGGGATGCCAATTGAAGATGCCACTGTCATAAACCATTATCAATTAATGACTTGTTAACTATATTTCACGCATTAAAGCCTGGAGTTTTTTGCATTATGCGTTGAGCAACCCGCAAAGTCAACGGCATTATTGTAAAATATATTTTATTTGTTATTTTTTGTTATTGACAGGTTATGGCGATTGTGGCTTTTTGGTCGCATGCCCCTCGTAAAACAGTCCAGAGCTTGCGGCACTCAGCGGTTTAACGCCTCAACTCTTTAATGCGACGAAGCTTCTGCCCAATCCCGAAATTCCCGAAAAACACCATGAAAATTGAATCCCTTAGACTGTCCTCAACTACTGTAGCCGTATCGGCGCTTCTTTTGCTGGCGCCTGGGTTGCGGGCGCAATCTTCCTATTCAAACGCTGTGATGAGTCTTAAACCGGTCGCGTATTGGCCCATGCAAGAGACTGTGCAGCCGCCGAGATATGACATGGAAACCAATTACGGTTCATTGGGACCCCTTGCGGATGGGTATTACTATAGCTCGGCGGCAATGGCCACGAACCTTGGCGCCATTGCGGGCGATGCTGATGGTTCCAGGAATTTTCTTAGCGGCGGCAACGCGGGCATGCTGATACCAACGACGGACAATCATGTTTCATTGTTTTCCGGACAGCCATTTTCGGTGGAGTGCTGGATACGGCCGGCCAGTGTGACGTCTTATGCCGGCATCATAGGTCAAACTGCCGGGATCGGTTCCGGCGGCCTCAACGGTTCGGCCAACGATTTTGGCTGGTCGCTGGTCCAGGGGTATGCGGCTTACCGTGGCACGGCTTCCCCGAATAACCCGGCAATTTTCGGTTTTCACGTGTTTAACGGCAGCGGCAACCTTGGGGGCGCTGAAGCGGAAGTGACCAATAATATTGGGGGCGCGGGGAACGAATGGCTCACTGGAGGGTATGCGAACTCGTGGATTTACCTCGCCTGCGTGTTCGATGGTACGAACGCATGGATGTATATGTATAGCACCAACCTGACAGCCGCCTACAGCGGCACCAACGCCATGGTTTACCAGATTCCAATTACCAGCGGCAGTGGCACTCCGTATTTCGGTAATCCTACCCCCGTGGCGGGCGCGACGTTTCAACCGGACACATGGGACCCGATCATGTTTGCCGAGACCCGCAATTACGCGGGGAACCATAATTGGGGTGGCAACATAGACGAAGTGGCCATTTACACCAACGCCTTGACGATGCTTCAAATTTCCAACCATTTCAATGCCGGGACCAACGGACTTGCGCAATACAACGCAACCATAACCGCGGACAATCCCTATATGTATTGGCGGATGGACGCCCCGAAATGGACGTACCAGGCGCCGAGCAGTTTTCCGTCGGCAATGAATTACGGAAGTGCCGCGACGAGCATGACGAATATTGCGACCGGTGGCCGGGGCGCCAACTGCGCCGTATACCAACCGGGCACACGTCCGGGTGCGGCCGGGCCATCGTACGTCGGTTTTGGACCGTTCACCAATGCCTGCGCATTCAACGGCATAGTTGGCGCGATGGATGCGGGTTACAATACGATATTAAATCCAACCGGCGCATTTAACAATTTTACGTTGGTGGGCTGGTTCAGGGGAAATCCGATGGACGGCGCTCTCAACAGCAGGACCAATTGCCTGGCGAGCCATAGTGAAAGGTCGTGGAAGGCCCAATTCAGGCTTGGCACCGGATACGCGTCCAAGGGGGCGGGCCCGCAACCGACCGTGGCTCCAACGGCTGCGTTTAACGCAAATGATGGCAACTGGCACATGTATGTGCTTGAGTCCAGCGCCGTCAATGGCGGCACTGGAACCAATGTCTCCATTTACCTCGATAGCGGTATTGTTTCCGCGACGTCCGGTAATCAATCGGCCATCACTGGCACCAATGGCCTGGACGCCTGGATCGGCGGAGCACCGGATTTCATA
>DASYZW010000669.1:0-8111 GCA_035945915.1 Verrucomicrobiia bacterium
TGGAAGACGGCTCGGTCATCTTCTCCGATTACCGATCCTGGCATGAACACCGGGAGAAACCGTTTTCAATGAAGCTTTCCGGCCACGAATTTTCCGGCAGCTATCTCGGGGTCTGCGCCTTGAAGGTTGATTCCAACGGCGATGTCGACAAATTTGCCTGCGGCGGATTCATGAAGTTGGAACGGGACGGCAAAACGATTTTCTCCCTCGACCAGCCTGCAGACATTGTCGTCCGCCGCACAGCGCAAAGCGAATACAACGCTATCATTGTTGGCGCCGCGACGAATCATTTTAACACGGTTCAGAATTAACATGATTTTGAGCTCCAGCCTGCATTCTGAGGCGTTCATTCGCGCCCGGCCTAATCCTCGGGCCGTTCGCCGCTCGGCGCCATTTTGACCAATTTCGGCATGAATTCGCCGAGGACGGTTACCAAATCATTTTGGGCAGCCATGACGTCGCGAATATTTTTGTAGGCCATCGGCGCCTCATCCAGCCCCGCTGAGATCAATGTGACGCCTTGCTGTTTCAAATAGCGGTTCACGTCTTTCCAGTTGAATTTCTCATTTGCCGCTTTGCGGCTCATCGCCCGGCCCGCGCCGTGTGAGGCGGAATTCAATGAATCCGCATTTCCCTTGCCGCTAACCACATATCCCGGCGATGCCATCGAGCCGGGAATAATTCCCAAAACACCCTTGCCGGCGGGGGTTGCGCCTTTGCGGTGGACCACCACCTCACGTTCGATACCGTCGATAACATGCTTCTCTTTCCAGGCAAAGTTGTGGTGATTTTCCAAATCCAGCAGCACATTTGCGCCGAGGTTTTTGGCAATATGCTTGTGGATGAGCGCGTGATTGGCCGCGGCATAGCGCCCCATCAGTTCCATAGCGCTCCAATATTCCTGGCCTTCGCCCGAATCCAGAGAAAGCCAGGCCAGGCGAAGCAATTCGTCGGGCAATGAATCCCGGCGTTTAGCGAAAGCAAGTTTGCTATAGTAATCGCAAATTGCCGCGCCCGTGCCACGGCTGCCGCTGTGGGACAACAAAGCGACGTAGGCGCCGGCAGGCAATTCTTGTCCGCCGGAAGTTGGAATTGGTCCATGGGCCGTAAACGTTCCGAATTCGACGAAATGATTTCCGCTCCCGCTCGTTCCAAGCTGCGACCAGGCGCGGTCCTTATTTTGCTTAGTCACGCTGCAGACCGACCAGTCAGCATCCATGACGTCGTGTTCGCGACGTTGCCTGAACGCAGCCCCGACGCCAAAACGCGTCTCGGCTTCAATTGCCCGCGTCAATCGTTCCTGTTTCTGCTCCAGATCACGCGCTGGAAGATCGAGCACCGTCATCTTCATACGGCAGGCGATATCCACGCCAACGGCGTAGGGAATCACCGCGTTTTCCGTGGCCAGCACTCCGCCAATGGGCAGGCCGTAGCCGACGTGCGCATCAGGCATCAACGCCCCTGCGACCGAAACAGGCAAGAGGCACGCCTTTTCCATCTGCATGATTGCATCGGCTTCAAGACCCGAACCCCATTGACGATACTTAACCGGCTCAGCGCGCGGAGGGGGAGGCGCGTTGAGCAATACTTTGGCAAACCCACCGCGCAAAGGATCGTTCACAAACGCCTCCGGATTGGCGACAATCGCTGCAACTTCCTCACGCAAACGCGTTTTATCGCCTCCACCCAGGACGAATTTGGCAACGAAATCCGTCGCCAGCCGAGTTGCCTGGCCCAATGGAATTCCCATCCGTAAAAAGTCTTTCGCGTTCATATATTAAACATACTGCTGGTCGCATTATACCCCAGGGCCATCACGCGACGCGGAGGGGAATTTCCGGGTTATCGTGGTGAGAGGCAATTCAAACAGCACCACGAGCGCGCCGTTTAAAGAGAGAACGAGACCATATGTGCCTGTGGAGAAACCCTGGTGCGTCACAAAAAGTCCGTAGGTGGACGCGGGCTGGCAAATGTTTCAATTCTAGTCAAGAAATATTTGAATTAAAAGTTACTTTTTACGATATCGTCGTATCCGGATAGAACAAGTCCATCGGAAACTCAGCGACAGGACGTGTAAGACCTATGAGACTTACCTGGATTACCCCAAAGATGAACCGCCAACGCCGCTTGAAAAAGGCTAACCTTACGGCGAAAGCGTCGGCCAGTGGGACGACGCAGTATCACGCAGGCGCACTCGAAATCCTCGCTCACAAACACTGAGGTTTGCACAGCCATCATAAATACTTTTGAATCGTCTGTTGATCTCCCCGGGCGGCCAGAACGTATAGCCTTCCCTGTCGCGTCCATGTCGCCGCAATCACGCCGTCGACGGTCGTCAATTGAGGCGAATCCGTCTCGGGAACACCGTTGACAGCCGTTTGATCGATGACAAACAGCCACAGATCGCCCGGTTGTCCCGGCGGCAAGGTCTTACCCTGCCGGAAACAAATCATGGACGCTTTGGTGTTCTTCCAGCTTTGCACGGCGCACCCGGTGACAGCCGCCTTTTTCAAGCCGTCCGGCAGCGCGTAATCCGACGGGGCATGGTTTTGAGCCAGCCAGGAGTGAACCTGGTCCAGGTTAGTCATTGCGGTCATGTAATAACCACTCAGAGCAACGCCCATCATTTGATTTTCATAATTGGCCAAAGTATTCGGCGCAGGCCGGGGTGCGTTGCTGCGTGGCCAGTAGAAAAAGCCAAGCAGTGCGACCGAAAGAAGAATTGCCACCCCGCAAGCCCCGGCAAGCATCCTATCGCGCCGTTCGGCGGCCGTAGTCCTGGCGGCGTGCTCGGAAAGAATCTGTTCCTTCAGACCGGCAGGCAGGGCGATTTGGCGGAATTTATCACGCAACGCTTTCTGCCTCGCACAATGTTCCTCAAACCACCGCGACAATTCCGGGTCGCTTTCCACGAGTGAGAGCGCCTTGGCAATTTCCGGGTCGTTTGCATCCGCCGTGCCCGGGCGATAAATCATTAACACTTCTTTGGCTTGAATGGGATTCATGGCTTTGGCGGAACGTGGGTGAGCAAATGACGCAACCGGTGCAGGCCGCGGGTCAGGCGCGATTTGACGGTGCCCAGGGGAATGTCGAGCACCTGGGCTATCTCGTTGTAGGAATAATCCTCCAAATAAAACAGGACCACGGCGGCACGGTACACGTCTTCCAGTTGTCCAAGCGCTTCGATTAATTGCCCCGAATCGAGTTGGTTGACGCTCGCCGGGGAAACCGCCGGCAAATCGCCGGCTGCGTCGTCCAATTCGATATGAGGGAAGCGTGTCTGCCGGCGCCGCGATCCCAGGAACTCGCGGTGCAAAGTTGTAAACAGCCATGTCTTCACTTTCGAAACATCACGCAACTGATGACCTTTGGCCGCCCAGATGCAAAACGTTTGCTGCGTCAAATCACATGCCTCCGCTTCGTTGCGCGTAAGGCTGACCGCAAATTGATACAGCGGCCCATAATGATGGGTCACTATATTTTCAAATTCCAGGCCCCGGGCCATAGGTCATTTTCAGTGTCGCTGATTTAAGAGTGATCGCCGCCCCGAATGTTCCAGCACTTTGACTATTTGGACTATGATTTGGGCCGTTTTGATCGATTGCAAATGAAATCGCTGATGTTGATAAGAACGATTTCGAACTTCACGGCCACCGCCACGTCAATACCGCCATAATGCCATTGGCGCTGAAGTTGTTCATACCGCCGCTCGATGGCTCAGTATATTGCGAGAATTCATAGCGCAGAGTGCCGGCCAGATTCCTGGTCAACTGCCGCGTTATGCCCGCAATGAGATCGTGGCGCTGATAATTCAGCCCGTCCGGCACCGCCGTCGCAGCGTTGTTTTGGGCGTAATCGGCGCAGGAGAAATAATAGGAAAGTTGAAGACTGGATTTGGAACTGATGAGCAAAGCAGCGGTGGCGTTGACGGTAAAAATGTTCCCTTCGTAAGGGACGACGGACGGATCGCCATTGTTCGCGGTCTCAAGGCGCGAATGGCTGTACGTGAACGCGCCCAAAAAATAAAACGGGCGCCATGGTGTGGCCGTGGCGCTGATGCCGCACGTCTGCATGTCGCAATGGCCGTCTACAATAAATCCGCCCGGGGCAATGGTTGACGGAATCCGAAATGGATCGGTCTTTGAAGAATAATCCGTTTCAGTAAGCTGATAGGTAAGCGTCGTCTTTAGCCATATCAAAGGGCGCAAGACTAATTTCGTTTCAAATTCGTCGCTGGTCATCGCGCGGTCCAGGATGAAAGCGGGGTAACCATTGGTTGGACCGGGAATCCCCAGCCAAATATCCTGCAATTGATTATAGGTTGTGAGACTGGATTGCCGCTCATACTGCATTGTCAAATCTGCCGTCTGCCACGGCGATGTGCTGAACCCGGTTTTCAGGTCATACTGAAAATTGTTCGCAGCGGTCTGGCGCTGCAAATCTTGTGTATCCTGGTACTGTTCAATGCCGTAATTGTCCTCGCTAAACTGCGCATCACCGGACACGACTGTGAATGGGATTTTCAGATAGCGAACATTTGCATTTTGGGACGCTTTAAACTCGCTCAGCGTCGAACCCGCCGGCACATTGGTCGCCAACTGCAGGCCAGGAATGCTTTCGCCAAATCCGCTTTCACGCGTCCATTCGTTTTGCGTGCCGAGCGAAAGCGCCAGGCCATTCAACGGCGTGAACAAATTGGCGAAGCTGAAAATCTCCGATTCGCGGCTCAATGTGATTTGCTGGCTGCTCAATTGGGTGGTTAAAGCCGGAAACACTGTCGTTTGATTGAAAAAATCATCGCCGTTAAGCTTCGAATAATAAAATCCGCCGTCCACAAACCACCAGTCCCACAATTGTTTTTGGATCGTCAGCGTGTCCATGCCCTCGGTTTGGTGAAAGGTGTCTTTCACAGTAATCGACGCCACCCTCGTGGCGTTCGCTCCGGATACGTATTCTTCTCCGTCCTGATTGTTTAAGGTATAAAATTCCAAACGGGCATTATTCTCCAGACACCAGTCATCAAATGTTTGCGTCAGATCGAATTTGAGGATGTGAGTCTTTTCGTCCAGGGACTGCGTTGCGGGATAAATCGCCTTGCCACTCGCGCGGCCCCAATCGAGCGTGGCTTCGTCGCCCTTTTGATATTGGTACTCGTAGCCGAAAATCGCCGTGCCGTGCGGCATATCAATACCGAAATCGGACCAGGCACGCCCATTGTCCACGTAAAGGTCGCGATTAAAATTGAATCCAGGAGTGACAACCCTCGGATCATAGCCGCCGTCGGTAGCGTAATACTTTCGCCACTGGTCGAACCCGGCATGAATAAAGCCGCGTCCCGTCTCTTCGAGCGCAAAGATCACGTCAAAATCGTTGTCAGGAACAACTGCCCGACCGGAAAGCGAAATCCTCTCATCCGGGGTAACTTGTTCGAACGAAAAAGTATTCGCGCCGCCGGACGCTCCCTGGCGCGTTCCCTGGATTTCACGGAACTTCGACTCGTTACCGTGCACGTCAAATCCGCCAATCATCGGTTCCAGAACCACGTCCGGCGGCGGAGGGCGGTTTGTCGTCGCCCAACTGGCGCCCTGGTCGATCCACGCGCGCAACAAACTGATTTGCTCCGGAGTCAGCCGATCGCCGCGGCCTGGTGGAGGCATTTTTAGGTCCGGCACAGTTCCAGCCACATAAGCGATCAACAGACTGCCGCGACTGTTTCCAGGCACGATATCGTTGGTATTGTTATCGCCTCCATCGAGAGCGTCCTGGCGATCGTCCAGCCGGAAATGACTTCTGGGTTTGGGAGCCATGTGACAGCGAAGGCAGGAAGATTCGAGTATCGGCCGAATGTCCCGGTCAAAAACAATTTTCACATCGGCCGGCGGCGGCAACTTTTGCGGGTTGTCTGAGGCGAAAGCGGATGTAACGGCTGTTGCAAAGGTAGAGACGAGCGCGACGGCAAATGGAAGTGAGATCCCGCCGGGTTTACGGCCGGTAACGGCGCCGCGAGCATGCCGCGCCCTGACTGTCATCCGCCAAACTCCCAATAATCTGTATGCCAATGCTTTCATGGCGAAAGCGCTCAATAGCGAAGGAACGGATCCACATTTGAACCATGGACGGCGGTATGGCAACCGGCGGTCCAACATGTTCCCATTCGAATAAAAGTAGTATGGTCCGAGTTGCCGATATAAATATGCCCGGCGGGAACGTTTGGACCCTGCGCCTGCGAGTGGCAACGCAGGCATAGATTCGGGTCATTATCAACCAGCAATTTTTGATTGATTGAACCGTGGGGATCGTGACAAATCGCGCAGCCCTCGCGCAATGCCTCGTGCTCGAAAACAAAGGGCCGCGTTTGCGCCTGGTGGCAACTCCCGCAACTCTCATTTCGCCGGGCCATCGCAAGGCCGCCCTGGGATTTGAAGATGTCATCCCCATGGGGATCATGACAGTCCGCGCAATTCATAAAACCTTCATTGACCGGATGATGCTGCGGCAAATTGAATTCTGCCTGCACATCCAGATGACACTGAAAACAGGACGCCGGATTTTTTCCCGGATTGATAATTAGCGTGGCCGCGCCCCCGCTCCGAATGTGTTCGCTGCCTGGTCCGTGGCAGGATTCGCACCCGCCCTGGCCCGCCATGGCCGCGCCTTCAATATGCAGCCGCGCATGCGGACTCGACGGAAATTCCCGGACAATGTCCGCGTGACAGTCCGCGCACGCCCGGTTGCCGGCATAATGCGCCCCGGGAATTTCCAAAGGAGCCACAATCGTCGGGGAACGGGTCGCACAGGACATCAAAAAGACCGACAGGCAGGCTGCCGACGCAATTGCCGCGCCGAAGCGTCGAGGAATTGAAGCATTCAAACGTTGGCCATGACAACGCGATGATGATTCACGCGGCATAAAATAAGAGGAACCGAAAGGCCGATTGTTCCCAGGTTATCGGGAGCCAAATCCTGTTACCATAAACCAGAAGCGTTGACCATGAGATTCGCCGTTAAAAAGCTCCCAACCCGGCATAGTCAACCGAAAACAGGCCGTCCAATCCGGGTCAAGGATTGGGCAACCGGCCTACACGATAATAGGCGGGATTACTTGTGGCATGAATATCTACAAACACCGTCGGATTGCTCGCCGCCACATTTGTTACGATCGGAATCCAAGTCGGTTGGAAGACATTCGTGGCCCTCTGAACGACGTACGACAAACCCACGTTGGCCGGATATTCGAACTCAAAGTTCGTATTGGAAAATGTCAGCACGTTTGACAGAGAAACAGTCAATGGCGTGACGACGCTGATTTTTACAACGCTGGACGTGGCCGAAATTCCCGCTGCCGTAGCCGTTGCGGTCAGGGCGTAATTGCCCGCGGCCAGATTGTTGGCCGTCAACGTAAATGGCGGTGTGGTGATGCCGCCCAGCAAAACATTATTCGTGAAAAACTGCACGTTGGTCACTGAACCGCTGCTCACGGTGGCGCTGGCCACGATTTTTTCGGTGGCAGGCGCGGCAAAAACGGCGTTGTTCAGCGGATTGGTAATCGTCACCGTCGGCGTCGGCGCGGCCAATGCCGGCGTGGAGCGTGTGTAACTGACGGTTTTCAGGCCTTGTCCGCCCTGGCCTCCCCAGCCTGTCAATGTCAGTTGCAGGTAGACGTTATTGGTAAACAGATGGACAACAAAAGTCGTTCCAATGTAATTGATCGGATGGCTTCCAGCCTCTAAGGGACAGTCGCCGAAGCTTAAGCTGTTCGTGTTGGCCATATATCCGGCAAGCGTTCCAATGGCCCATTCAGTCCCGCCTGGAGGAGTCGGTCCCGTAAACGGGTCAGGTTGGAGATAGGCGTTGTAAAGCCCGCCGGTGCCGGTACCGGAAGCGGAGCTGCGCGTAAGCCAGACTACGGCGTCAAGAACGTCCGTGGCGCCATTGCCCGGGTTTGTAAAATTGTAGTTTGTTCCGGTCCAATACGTTTGCGCCTGAGTTCGTGGAACTGCAATCGTCAAAAATGCGATCGTGAACATCCCGCCGCAAAATAGTTTGGAGATTGAATTCAGAGTGTTCATCGCAAGTGTGAGAGGCGAAATCGTTTTTGGTTCCTAAAAACT
>DASYZW010000670.1:0-2193 GCA_035945915.1 Verrucomicrobiia bacterium
TTGCAAGTCACCGGTGCGGAATAAATTAAGTGTCAAATGCTCCAGCATTGTGTCGTGATCCGGGGTTTCGTCGTCCTTGGCCACGTACCAATAAACATAAAGCGCATAGACCGTGGCTTTGCTGCCGTCAGCCTGCTGGACCGAGGTGCTGAGATCCCATCGGGCAACCTGTAACTGGTATGGTGGATTGTCTGCAATCGGAATGGTCACAGTTTCTTTCTTGTCAATCTTCCAGCCCTGGCCGGGCAGGCAATATTCCGGGCGGTGAATACTTGTGCGGTCGGCGCCCATCAAAATGACCGTCGATTGAATCCGTAAACCATCCGGATCGAAATAAAGGCGCTCGGAATAGCTGGTATCCGGCGGCAAATATCCAAGGACGACCGGGGGTTCAGGAACATTCGTGGAGGTGAAATCCAAAACCCGCTCGGGCAGGTTGATCTTCATTTGAACCTGGCCAGCCACCGGTTCGGCCTTAATGCCCGGCGCGCCGAGTTTCTGATTCGACCGCAACCACGCCAATGCGGCTGCGGTGCCGGCCATCAATACAAGGGCCACTGCCAAAAATCTCCATTGGGACGTTTTCATTTCAATTCGGTCGCAGTCGTCGACGTGGCATCGAGTTCCGTTGTCGCCGGCCCGATTTCCCGATTTTCCAGCCATTGTCCCACAAACAAAAACGCAATGATTGAGGGCGCATACGGCAGAACGCTCGTCAACCAGTTGTCATGGACCCAATCGCCGGTCTTTTGTCCCCCGATCTCCGCCGCCACGATCACCATGAAAAGTCTTAGCAGATTGGCCAGAACCGAAAAGGGAACCGCCAGGGCAATCATGAAAGTCCGCTTCCACGCGGATCGCAACATGAAAAACGAATAGACGGTTGCCAGTAAAAAAATCGCAAACAGGCTGCGTATGCCGCTGCAGGCAGGCGCGACGTCGTATTGGAATGTGCCGGACGGGTCGATCAGTTCGGTGCCGACACGGATGACTCCAATCCCAAAAATGTGAGAAACCACCGTTACCAGCCACGTCACGAGCATTCGCAAGGGAAATGTGATAAACGTGGAGTGAGCCCCAAGCGGGATTGAAAATGCGAATAGAAAGAATGGGAAAAAACATTTGCGCAGCCATTCGCGTCCCCACGCCAGCCCCATTAATCCGTAAATTCCAACGAAAAGCGCCACAATTGACGCCTGGGGCACTTGGACGCTAAACGCCAGGATCTGCAGCACCATGGCGATAATCAATAACACCAGACCCGGTCCCCAAAATTGCAGTCGCGATTCCAGCAATTCATGTCGCTTCCACCAGAAAAGCCCGACCACAAGAAAGGGAATAAGATTGCAGTGCGCGTCATCGACCTCCGATCCTGAAGTGCCGTTGTACGCGTGATACATCCATAAAAACAGCGACGGCGTATGAACATAGCCCAAAATGGAGTTGCCAAGAAATTGAAACAGGGCCAGCCATGCGGCCAAAAGGACGAAGAAGAAAGCCTTGTTCGGCAAACGTTGCCAGCAGTCAGCCGTATCTCGCCAGAAGTCACTGATGTTTTTTATGGGTTGCGGTTCGTTCATTGACGCGCCTGTCCAAAATTAGACTGCCAGAACCGGGAAAAGACTCAATAAAAAAACGACGCAATCCGCGGCAATTCCGGACCTTTTTTAGCAGTTTTAAGGATTTCCAGACAATCGGTTTGACGTGGTTTGGAAATGTAAATAGTGTCGGTTGCTAAAAATGTCTCAGCGGCCTGTCCTTCAGCTTTGGCTTTGGGCTTCAGTTTTTGCCACGCTCGCGGGTTGGACCCTTTCAGCGCTGGGAGAATTGAATCGAATTGGCTATACGATTGCCTTCGCATTGTTCGTGGGAATTCTTTTTGTTCGCCGGCGGCGTTTCGGATTTTCGGCAAAAAGGCTCTCATTAGCCCTGCGGAAAACGCTTCGTCGGTTTCGTCGCCCGTTCCCGTGTTCCTTTTTTGTCCTGGCAATTTTGGTATTTGTTGGCGGAGCGATCCACCCGCCTGAGAACTACACGGGTTTAACGTATCGGGCCGGCCGGGTGTTGCAATGGCTTTCGCATGATCATTGGTTTTGGATTCATACAACCGACTATCGGATGAACGATCGAGCTTGTGGAATGGAATGGCTTTCGGCGCCAATCCTCCTCTTTACTCAATCGACCCGCGGATTG
>DASYZW010000671.1:0-3944 GCA_035945915.1 Verrucomicrobiia bacterium
TCGATTAATTCAATGCCGGCAAGAATTTCAATCAGACGGGCATAGTGATATAAAAACGAAGAGGTGACCGCCCCGCGCCGCAAGCTTTTAAACAGTTTCAATTCCGCATCGGCCTGAGGCACGCCGAAATTGTCGCAGACATTGAGGCGGGCAAGGGGTCCAACGCGGTACATACCCTCCTTGACACCAAACGGCAGGTAGTAGGGCGACTTTAAGTACGAGCTTTTTTGGACGGATTCCCCGATGTACTCGTAATATTTTTGGGGAACCAATTGATCGGCGACGATTCTGCCATTGCTATCTTTAAACCTCAATTTGCCGCCATAATGTTCCCACTGTCCGTCAGGGCCGACCAATCCCATGAAGAGAGACGGGAAATTTCCGAATACTTCCGCTTCCTGCACGTGCCCATGAAGCAAGGTTTTGAACAAATCGAGGGCGAGCCTGGTTGTGGTGAAGGCCTCGGGAATCCATTCGCGGATTTGCTCACGGCCTTCGGCGGTCAAGGGGTTGCGCAC
Source organism: Verrucomicrobiia bacterium (assembly GCA_035945915.1). Classification (GTDB taxonomy): domain Bacteria; phylum Verrucomicrobiota; class Verrucomicrobiia; order Limisphaerales; family UBA11358; genus UBA11358. The sequence goes on from DASYZW010000671.1 coordinate 519, forward strand.
GCCGCCCGGAACGGCCCACGCCGGATGAACTTTTTTGCCGCCGAGAATTTCAATGACTTCCTGGCCAAATTGCCGCAATCGGATTCCCGCCCGCGCAACCTGCGGATTTGCGGCGGCCAGGCCGAACACATTGCGCCGCGCGGGAACCGTGTCCCAGCCGAGTAAAAAATCCGGCGCGCTTAAATGGAAAAAACTCAAGGCGTGGCTTTGGACGATTTGTCCCAGATTCATCACCCGGCGCAGTTTGTCGGCTGCCGGAGGCACATTTACCGCGAGGATGGCGTCCCCGGCCTTTGCGGAAACCAGCAGATGACTTACCGGACAGATACCGCAAATGCGCGGCGTGATCCCGGGCATTTCACCAAGCGGCCGGCCCTCGCAGAATTTTTCGAAGCCGCGGAATTCGACCACGTGGAACTCCGCGTCCGAGACCTTGCCGGCATCGTCCAGAAAAATGCTGATTTTGGCGTGGCCTTCAATGCGGGTGACCGGATCAATTAAAATTCGTTTTGACATAGCTCAGCCAAATTTGATGTCCGCGCCGGCCAGGTGCGGGTCCTTGCCCTCGAGCAAGTGAGTGAGAAACAGTTTGATTCTGTGCGCCGACGGCGGGCAGCCGGGCAAATAATAATCCACATGGATTAATTCGTGGACGGGAACGACGCGTTCTAATAATTGCGGCACGATGCCTTCTTCACCGGGAACGCATGCGTTTAACGTCGATGCTTCCACGTAGGCACGCTGCAAAACATTTTCTGTGTTGGCCAAGCCAAGCTGGTTCCGAATGGCCGGCACGTTGCCTGTGACCGCACAGTCGCCAAAGGAAATGACCGTTTTGGTGCGCTCGCGGATTTTGTGGGCCATTTCGACATGGTCTTCATTGCAGACAGCGCCTTCGACAAGGCAGACATCGACATCGCGCGGATACTCCTTGATATCCAGGATGGGACTAAAGACGACGTCAACGTACCCGGCGAGTTCCAGGAGGTATTCGTCCAAATCAAGAAATGACATGTGGCAGCCGGAACAGCCACCCAGCCAAACGGTTGCTAATCGGGTGCGACCCATAATTTTTTCTCTCTTGCGGTAACGATGTATTCCAGGCGCGAACGATCCCGTACCATTTCAGACGCCGTGGAACCTTTATGGAACAAGGCGCCCGTGGGGCATGCCTGGACGCATTTGCCGCAGTTGGTGCATGTATTTGATTGGCCCCACGGCATGTTCAGATCCGTGATAATTTTTGCCCTGGCGCCGCGACCGGCTACGTTCCTTGTGCCGGCCCCTTCAATGTGCCAGCAAACACGGACGCAACGGGCGCACAGGATGCAACGGTTATGGTCCATGCCGAACAATTGATGCGAATTGTCCACACTCCACCGCGGGAAACAATAATCATAGCGGACGTGATCCATGCCCTGGGAACAGGCCAGCGATTGCAGTTCGCAATGGCCATTGGCAACACACACGGCACAGACGTGATTGCGCTCGGCGAAGAGCAATTCGAAAGTCATCCGACGATACTTTTGCAATCGTTCACTATCGGTTTGGACCTGCATGCCTTCGGCGATTTTTGTAGTGCAGGCGGGAAGAAGCTTGGGCACACCGGCGACTTCGACCAGACAGAGCCGGCAGGCGCCCACGTCATAAATGCCGTCCAGGTGGCATAGCGTGGGAATTTTGATGCCGGCTTCTTCCGCGGCCTGCAAAATCGTGACTCCATCTTCGGCGCTGATCTCTTTTCCATTAATGGTTAATGTTTTGGCGGCCATAACATTTTATTTGATTGTAAGAATTGCCTGCTTCAATTCGCCATGATGATGATTTGGCCCGAAGGGATCCGGCTGGAGTAATTCTTCATATTCATTCCGAAAAAAACGCAAGGTGCTCAACGTGGGATTCGGCGCCGTTTGTCCGAGGCCGCACAGGCTGGTATTTTTGACCATGTCACATAATTCTTCGAGCCGGGCCAGATCGCGCGCGGTGGCCTTGCGGCGAATAATGCGGTCGAGCAGGTGATGCATTTGGACAGTGCCGGCGCGGCAGGGAACGCATTTGCCGCACGATTCATCCATGCAGAATTCCATGAAAAACTTTGCGATTTCGACCATGTTCGTAGTTTCATCCATGACAATCATGCCGCCTGATCCCATGATGGAACCCAACTTGCCGAGCGACTCGTAGTCGACCGGCGTATCCAAATATTGTGAGGGGATGCAGCCGCCCGAGGGGCCGCCCGTTTGAACCGCCTTGATGCTGCCTCCATTCGGCGCGCCGCCGCCCATTTCTTCCACGATGGCGCGAAGAGTGATGCCCATGGGCACTTCGACCAGGCCGGTGTTTTTTATTTTTCCAGCCAGGGCAAAAACTTTTGTTCCCTTGCTTTTTTCGGTGCCGATACCGGCAAACCATTCCGGGCCATTTCGATAAATTGCGGGCACATTCGCGAAGGTCTCGACATTATTTATCAATGTGGGGCAGCCCCATAATCCTGATTCGGCCGGGAACGGCGGGCGCGGTCGTGGTGTGCCCCGCTTGCCCTCGACCGAAGCCATTAGGGCCGTTTCCTCGCCGCAGACGAATGCGCCCGCGCCGATTCGGATGTCAATATTGAAATGGAAGGGCGATTCGAAGATGCCCGAGCCGAGCAATCCGAGCTGCTTTGCCTGTTTGATGGCCGTCTGTAACCTCGAAATCGCAAGGGGATATTCGGCGCGGACATAGATATATCCCTGGTCGGCGCCGGTGGCGTAAGCGGCGATAGCCATGCCTTCGAGCACGGCATGCGGGTCGCTCTCCAGGACACTGCGATCCATGAACGCCCCCGGATCGCCTTCATCTGCGTTGCAGATGACGTATTTTTTCGAACCGGGAGATTTGGCGACGGTGCCCCATTTTAGACCGGTTGGAAAACCTGCGCCGCCGCGCCCGCGCAGACCGCTTTTGACCATCGCTTCAACGACGTCCCTGGGCGTCATTTCGTGCAATACTTCGTGCAACGCCTGATAGCCGTTTGCGGCGATATAACTTTCGATTTTTTCCGGGTTCACGACACCGCTATTGGCGAGCACGATTGAGATCTGCTTTGTGAAAAAGCCGGAATTTGGGTCCGCCTGGGCGACGTCGGTTTTTTCCCCTTTGATCGAATTGAGGATGGACGGCGCATTTTTCGCGGTGACTTTGATATACAGGGCATTCTGCGGATCGGCTGCCACCAGCGGTCCTTCACAGCAGAGCTTGAGGCAACCGACGCAACGCACTTCAATGTCGGTTTGCAGTCCTGCCGCAGCGACGGCTTTTTCCAATTGATCTTTGACGTCTTTGGAACCTGAAGACATGCAACCGGCGGCCATGCAGCAACGCAGGACGATTTTTTTGCGGGCGGCAATGTCATGGTCTTTAATTTGGATGAGATCGTTGAGAGTC
>DASYZW010000672.1:0-7536 GCA_035945915.1 Verrucomicrobiia bacterium
TCGCTGCCTTGAATAATCATGAGGCGGCTGACGCGCTCGCGTTTGCGCGTGCGCGGATTGTAAATGGTATCGCCTTTCTTCAGCGAACCGGAATAGACGCGGAAAAACACCAGCTTGCCGGCGTAGGAATCCGTCCAGAGCTTGAAGGCAAGCGAGCAAAACTTGTTGCTGTCGTTGGTTTCCACGACCACTTTATTTTCCGTACCCGGCTCATGGCCTTCGGCGTTGGGGACTTCCAACGGACTGGGCAAATAATCCACGACGGCGTCGACAAGGACCTGGACACCCTTTTTCTTAAACGCCGAACCGCACAGGACCGGCACAAATTCGATTTTGCAGGTGAGCCGGCGAATGGCGGCCTTGAGCGCCTGCGGTGAAATCGGTTTTTCTTCCAAAACCAATTCGGCGATCTCGTCGTCTTTATTCGAAACGGCATCGATCAACTCGGCCAGAGCGGCTTTCGCTTTTTCCTTGAGGGCATCCGGAATTTCTTTCACTTCGTAGTTCAAGCCCTCGTTGGCGACGTCGCCGGGTCCCCAGACAAACGCCTTCTGGTTAACGAGGTCGATGACGCCTTCGAATTTGTCTTCGGCGCCGATGGGCAGGAAAATGGGATACGCATAAGCATTGAGCTTTTTGCGCATATCGTTGAGGGCGTTTTCGAAATTGGCGCCGGTGCGGTCCATTTTGTTGACGAACGCGATGCGCGGCACTTTGTATTTCGTGGCCTGGCGCCAGACTGTTTCGGATTGGGGCTGCACGCCGGCGACGCCGCAGAAGACGGCGACTGCGCCGTCGAGCACGCGCATGGAACGCTCGACTTCGGCGGTGAAGTCCACGTGTCCCGGGGTATCAATAATATTGATGCGATGGGGCACGTTATTGAAGGCTTTATAAATATCGGTTTCGCCGGGCTTGACCTGCCTTTGGGTCCAATAGCACGTGACGGCGGCGCTGGTGATGGTGATGCCGCGCTCGCGTTCCTGCTCCATCCAATCGGTCACGGTATTACCGTCATCCACGTCACCGATCTTATGGATGAGGCCGGTGTAAAAGAGGATGCGCTCGGTCGTGGTCGTTTTGCCCGCGTCGATGTGCGCGGCGATGCCGATGTTACGCGTTCGTTCGAGCGTGTATTCACGCTTGGGCGAATTGGGCGATTTTGCTGTCGTTTCTTTTTCCAGGACTGCGCTCATATCATTAAAATGCGTTTTGCCATTCGACTACAGACCCGTTTAATCCGAAAACCCATTTTACGGGCCGGTTTAACGGTTCAACACGACTGTGTTTTGTCAAACGGAACAGAAAGCATACACGAACAAAAAGAAAAGGCAATGCCTATTGCCAATTTTTTGAGTTTAAGTTTCGATTTTGCTTGCGAGCGTCGCAAAAAGGTTATATGGTAAAACGCTTGTTTATTTTGATGATAAAACTGAAAGTCATGCTACAACCAACGAGGGTGTCTTGAGCCGCCCTTTTCCTTCACGTAATACTTCTTCCGCCGCGCATCTCCGGGTCAACGGTAAAATTCGTGCCCGCGAAGTTCGTGTCATTGACGGAAACGACAAAAACCTGGGAGTTCTGCCCCTGAACGATGCCCTGCACCTGGCGCGGCAGCACGGAGTCGACCTGGTAGAGATTTCACCCACCGCCAATCCGCCGGTGTGCCGGCTGGTACAAATCGGCAAGTTCCGTTATGAACAGGCGAAAAGGGAGAAGGAATCGCGCAAACATCAGCATGCCTCGACCGTAAAGGAGATCCAACTCAGCCCGCGAATCGACCCGCACGACCTGGGCATCAAGCTGATGCACGCCGTGGATTTTCTTTGCGAGGACATGAAAGTCAAAGTGGCGCTCAAATTTCGCGGTCGCGAAATGGCGCATACGGAAATCGGGTTTGAAGTGATCCAGAAATTTTTGAGCCAGATTGCGCCATACGGAAATCCCGATTTTGTGCCCAAGCTGAACGGACGCAATATTGTGGTGATGATCACTCCATTGCCGCGAAACAAGCGCGCCAAAAACCCGCGCGCTGTGGACGAGCCGGGCGCGCCTGAAAAACATCAGGAAGCGAAGCACCAGGAACCGGCGGCCGGAGGCCATTCGCATGCGCCGGCAAAGGATAAGAATCACGGACATCCTCATACTCCGCCGGACAAGTCGGCAAGTTTCGCGAATAATCCTTTCGCCAATCTTGAAGTGAAGTCGTGACCTGGACCTTGAAGTATTGAACCGGTTAAAACGGAACCGAGCGCTTACCGGTCTCAATTGAATCCAGCGGCACAAGGCACACCGGGCCAGGTCATTTCCAATCGCGGACGAGCTGCGGGAATTCGCAACGGTCGCACGCGGCGTTTGATCGATCACAAAAGTCGCGGACAATTTGAATCAACCCCTGTTGGGCGGCCGCGGTCTTTAACATTTTCGGATTGGACGTTCCCAGGAGCCGCTGACGCGCCAGCTTGAGAATGGAATTGTCCTCCGCCGGGGGCCAGGAAAAGTAACGGCGCTCAACTTCGTCTTTGATTTTTTGGCCTCCTCCTTCAACCGCGCGAATCCACAGCCACGGCAATACTACGTTCACAGCGAGGTCCGTCACGCGGGCCGCCCCGAGAAGCGGCTGCGCTTTTTTCAGTCGCGCGGATTTAAACGTCCAATGCCACGACCAAAAATCGTCGCGATCGGCCTGGAGAATTTTGATCAAGCCATCGCCGTTCGATTTTGCGGATATCCATTTTTCAATTTTGGCAATAAAGTTCTGATCTGACAGCCAGTGGGAAGCCAGCGCCAGGCGGCGCGAGGGATGATTTGCCGGGCGCAGGCCATGAAACCGCCAAACTGAGCGAGGCAGGGTGACATCCATGAGCGTCTCGCGTTCGCGCCACCAGATATCCCAAACGCGCCGAAGATAATTATCCGTGCTCATTTGAATGCGTGTCAATTCATCGGGAAGCAGGCCGCTCATGCCCAGGAGCCGCGCCTGCAAGGCAAGGAAGGAGCCGTTACCCTTGGTTTCGTCCAAACGCGCCCGGTGCTCCGCCAAATGTTGCATTGGCCAAACGTTATGTTTGTAGCCAAGAGCGCGGAATAATTGTTCCCAAAGCGCCTGTTCCCAGCCGGCGTTTTTGGCGCGCGCGCGGATTTGGGCCGCTTTATTTTCGAGCCGGACGGAGGCGGCCTGATCCAGTAGTTGGAGAATTTCCGCTTCGTTAAAATCGCGCAAAGGAGCGCAACATTTACCGCGCAGGCCTTCGGGCAATGAACGGAGCGATTCATTTTCAAGGGCCACGCTTAATTCGGCGAGCGGGGCTTCGAGGACATTCTTGAGGGACAAGATGGCAGGATGAGAAGCGGGTTTTCCGCTGTGCGACGTCCTGGCCGCTGTTGCCGCAACGTCTTCCCAAACGACGTGGAGCAAGACATTGTGAAAATTCGGATTGCGATCGTGGCCATGAGCGCGCCAACCCCCGAGATTCAAGTCCACTTCGACGTCCCCGGAGCGGGGAGGATCCGAACCCATTTGCAGGACGGCGCCGCGAAAGTCCGGTCCGCCTTCGAGATTGGCGAAGCCGGGATGAAGCACGCGGACACTTTGCCCGTCGACGGTTTTGAGTTCGCCCCGGCGCAGACGCTGGTGCTGCCAAATCGCCTGGACGAGCCGTTCAGGCGGAAACCGCTGGTCGCGCAAACACTCTTTCGCACACAGCCGGGCGCGCCAATGCGTGTATTTGTTATTGGAAAGATGAGCCAAGCGCTGTTGTCTTTGGAATTTTAGCGACAAAAAGTCAAACTCAAATTGAACGAAACAAAATGCCTGATTGCCTGTTAAATAAAAGAGCGGTTGCTTGCGGGCAGTTTTCCGTTAATCTTCACGCTGTTTTCATTTTAAATCAACAGCCCGGATGATTGAAGTTAAGAACCTCACAAAGCGCTACGCGGGTCGCCATGCGATCCGTGAGATTTCGTTTTCAGTGAAGCGCGGCGAAATCGTGGGGCTGCTCGGGCCGAACGGCGCGGGCAAGAGCACAACCATGCGCATTCTGTCCTGTTTTATGCCGGCCACGAGCGGGACGGCCCGGGTGGGCGGGTTTGACGTTTTTCACCAGTCCGAAGAAGTCCGGAGACGAATTGGATATATGCCGGAGAACAATCCGTTATACCCGGACATGCGGGTGAAAGAATACCTGAAATTTCGGGCACGGCTCAAAGGACTCGGCTGGAGGCGATCGCGAGAACGCGTGGACACCGTCATGGAGCAATGCAGCCTGACCAGCGTCAGCCGCCGCATCATTGGCCAGCTTTCGAAAGGGTATCGGCAGCGCGTGGGACTGGCCGACGCCCTGTCACACGAGCCGGAATTGATTATTCTGGACGAGCCGACGATTGGACTGGACCCGCACCAGATCCGCGCCGTGCGCCAACTGATTAAGAGCCTGGGCGGAAAGCATACTGTTCTAATTTCAACGCACATTTTGCCGGAAGCCGAAATGATGTGCAATCGGATGCTCATCATGTACGACGGGAAAGTATTGGCGGCCGATTCGCCGGAGAACCTGCAACGATTGATGGCCGGGAGCAGCCAGATTGTCGCGGAAATCGCCGCGCCGGCCGCCGAGCTGCGCGACATCTTTTCGCAAATGCAAGGCATCGAAACGATCGATGTTTCCGCCAGCGAGGGTGAATTTCAGCGGTGCGCCATCACGCCCCGCAACGGCTATGATTTGCGACCGGCGGTCTTCGCGATTGTGCGGGAACGCGGCTGGATCCTGCGCGAATTGACCCGAAGCCGGCATTCCCTCGAAGACATCTACGTGCAAATTACAAGACCTGACGAAGAGGAATGAGGACCTTCCTGACATTGCTGCGCCGGGAACTCGGGGGCTTCTTTCTTTCGCCAACGGGATACGTGATTATCGCCGCAGTCACAGTAATCCTGGGCCTGACCTATGACGTGTTGATGACGAACCTCGTGGGCGGGGAACCCCAGGAGATGCCCATCACCGAGTTATTTTACGCTTCGTACATTTTCTGGCTCATTGTCCTGCTGATATCACCGGTGATCACGATGCGGCTGTTTGCGCTGGAGAAATATTCCGGCACGTTTGAAACGCTCATGACGACGCCAGTCAACGACCTGCAGGTGGTCGCGTCGAAATTCACGGCGGCAATTATATTTTACATGGTGGCGTGGCTCCCGATGCTGGCGTGCCTTTTTGTGGTTCGCCATTTCACAAACCAGCACGAGGCCCTGGATGCCGGAACGATCGGTGGGATGTATCTGGGAATTTTTCTGGTTGGATGCCTGTTTATGGCCCTGGGATGTTTTGCCTCGTCCCTCACCAAAAGCCAAATGGCTGCCGCCATGGTCAGCTTTGTGCTGGGGGTTGCTTTGTTTCTGATCTCATTTTTGGCGCAGGCGAATATCACTCCCACAGAATGGACGGGCCAGGTTCTCTCGTACTTTAATTTATTTGACCAAATGCATAATTTCTCGCGAGGCATGGTGGACACCAAAGCGGTGATTTTTTACGTCAGCGTGACGTTCTTCTTCTTATTCCTGACATTGCGGGTGGTGGAAAGCCGGCGATGGAAATGACCAATGACTTCTGACCCACAATCTTCTCCTCCAATCCCAAGCTTTTCACCCGCGCGCCGATGGAAGATCGGATTTGATGTTTTTTTGAGGACGGTCATCGTGCTGGCAGTAATCGTAATGCTAAATTACATCGGCGGCCTGTTTTCAAAGCAGTTTTTCCTGAGCCCGCAAACACGTGTCACCTTGTCGCCGCACACGGTAAGCATCCTGCAATCGCTAACGAATCATGTGGACGTAACGGTGTATTACGACAAGAACGACCGAATGTTTTCCACAATCATGGCTTTGCTCAACGAATATCATCGGCTCGACCCGCGCATCGCCATCAAGGTGGTGGATTACGACCGTGATCCCGCCGAAGCCGCGGTCATCATGCAGAAGTACCATTTGCCGGCACAGGGAGCGCATCCGAATCAACCGCCGGCAAAGAACCTGATTATTTTCGATTGCAACGGCCACGCCAAAGCCGTGCCGGGCGATGCCCTTGTGGAACTCGGGCCCAACGGGATCATTAAGGATAAAGAAATGGAATTTGGTCCCGTGGCATTCAAGGGGGAAATGGCGTTCACGGCCACGCTGCTTGCGATAACCAATCCGAAACCATACACGGCCTACTACCTGACAGGCCAGGGCGAGCCCTCGCCCGCTGACTCAGGAGACTACGGATATTTGAAATTCGGGGCCATTTTGGGCGAGAACTACGTTCGGCTGGCGCCGCTCACATTCGGAGAAGACTCCGACGTGCCAGGCGATTGCAATCTCCTGATCATTGCAGGGCCACGCCAGCATTTTTCCGATTTCGAGCTTGGCAAAATTGACCACTATATCTCGCAAGGCGGCCGTCTGCTCGTGATGCTCGACTATTTTTCCGTCAATCAACCGACGGGGCTTGAAGATGTCCTGGCGGAATACGGCGTTATCGTGGCCGGGGACGTGGTGCAGGATGCCAGTGCGGGAAACGGAGTTTTGGTATTGAACTTCAATCAAAAGCAGCCCGTCGTTAATCCGCTATGCGGATCTGAACTGGAGCTGGTTTTACCGCGACCCGTGGGACCAAAGAACGACCCGAATGCGGCGCCTAACGCGCCGACCGTCACCCCACTAGCTGAGTCCAGTGGAAATTCGACTCTTTATGGCCAACGGGGCGCCGTACCGCGAAGTTATCCGCTCATGGTCGCTGTTGAGGGCCAGTCAGATAATAAAAGCGCCGCCAATCGCGGTGGCAATATGCGAATGGTCGTCATTGGCGATTCGATGTTTTTGAACAATAAATTCATCGAAGCGGCAGCGAACCGGGATTTTGCAGGCTACGCGGTAAACTGGTTATTGGACAGGCCGATTTTGCTGCAAGGAATTGGACCCCGTCCCGTGAAAGAATATCGCCTGTTGATGACCAGGACACAATTGCGGAACGTCCGGTGGCTTGTAATCGGAGCGCTCCCGTGTGCCGCGCTGGCCCTGGGAGGAATGGTTTGGCTCAGGCGCAGAAAGTAGCAATGAACTCAAAACATACTTTCACCTGGTTTGTCCTGGCCGTCGTGCTATTTGCCTTCATCGCCGGCTATCGCTTTTTTGAGCGATCCACGGTCGTAGAATCGTTGGAAGTCCTGCCGGACTTACATCCGCTGGCCGTAACGGGAGTCCAAGTCAATCCGAGAGATGCCGCTGAGATTTGCGTTGCGAACACGAACGGTTCGTGGTTTCTGACGCAACCGGTCGCCTATCCCGGGCAAGCCGCGGCCATCGAATCGCTTTTAACGGCTTTACAAAAGCTCAAGCCCGCAGAACGCATAAGCCCGGCGGAAGTCAGCCAAAGCCGCGACGCGAATACCCAATTCGGATTTAATTCACCGTGGGCGTCGTTGGTCATACAAACGGGGGATGAACGCCGCGAAATCCTGGTCGGCAACAGGACACCTCCCGGCGACCAGGTGTATGTC
>DASYZW010000673.1:0-8174 GCA_035945915.1 Verrucomicrobiia bacterium
GGGTCACGGCGCCCCCGTGAATCGTTTTGCCTGCCAGGATCTCGGCGGCTTTCTCACTCACATAGAGTTTTCCTTCCAGGACCCGGCGAATCGCTTCGATCATTTTTTGGGCTGTCTCACGTTTGTTGACGTAGCCGCGCGCGCCAGCGCGGAACACGCGTTCGGCGTAGACAGATTCATCGTGCATGGACAGCACCAATACCGGGATGTCCGGCCGCAATTTCTTTAAATCTTTGATTAACTCGATGCCGGAGGAGTCCTTTAGATTAATATCGGCGATGACCAGGTCCGCTTGTGCGGCGGTGAGCGATGAGAGGGCCACCGGTGCGCTTTCGCACTCGCCGCAAACTGCCAGGTCCGGCTGCTGGCGAATCAGGTTGCCGAGCCACTCGCGCACGAGGGGATGGTCGTCCACGAGGAAAATGTTCTTTTTGCCGGGCGCGGCAGTCATTTCTTGGGCCTTGGAACCGAGCATTTCACAAACGTGCCGCCGGTCGGATTGGGTTCAATTGAAAAATCACCGTGAATCATAGTGGCGCGATGGGCCATGATTCGGGTTCCCATTCCGCGTTGATTCTGCCAGTCCTCCGGAAGCCCGGCGCCGTCGTCCTCGATCGTCAGTTCGACGCGGTCCTTGCGCGCAGCCAGACCGATGACGATCTGCGACGGCTTTCCGTGACGAATGGCATTTTGTACAGCTTCCTGCGCTATTCGATATAGATGGGTCGCCGTTGCCGCATCCGCGACGGACGGCGTTTCTTCACACTCAAAGATACAGCGAACTTTAAACATTTTGGACGCATTCCCGGCCAATTCATGAAGGGCCGTTACGAAACCTTCGGGTTCCATTCCGGCCGCGGAAATGCCGTGCGCCAGATCGCGCGTAAGCGAAATCCCGCTTTGCGCCAGCTTGACAATTTCCCGCGCATCCGCAGCTTCTGGCGACGACCGGGCGGCCAATTTTTCATTGAGCACTTGTCCGGCCATGGCGGTTGCCGCCCAATGCTGGCAAAGACCGTCGTGCAGGTCGTGCCCGATCCGCCGTTGCTCGCGTTCGCTTACTTCGATGACTTCCTTTTCCAAGCGCTCGCGTTCCGCAATCTCGCGGGTCAACGATTCGGTTCGCAACCGGACTTTTTCCTCCAATTGTTTTTGGGACGCTCGCAAATTGGAGACGAGCAAGACAACAACGCCATAGAACCCCGTCAGGATTGCCACATTCCAAATCGGTACAAAAATGCTGGAATAATGGGCGCCTGCGGCGAAATCACCAATTTGCCAGACGATGACGCTCAATGCGGCCATGGAAAACCCGTACAATTTGCCGACGAACCATGTGGCGAACGCAATACCGAGAAGATAAAAAACGGAAAAAGAAATCTCGAAGCCGGTGCGCCAGTCAATCACGCCCACCAAACCGACAAAGACAAAACCGATAATCGCCCGAACGGCGAGCGGACACCGCTCCAGTGACTGAAAAAATCTCGTCAATTCCCGAACACCTGGAACTGGCTGCCCGGCACGAAGCTGAAGTCGGGGCCGCCGCTAAAGCCGAGGTACTTGTCCGTTGCATAGCCTGGGTCGTTGGGCACGTCAGGACGATAATTGTCCGGATACGTCGGCAACGGAGAAACGTATTTTGTGCAAACCGGATGATATGGCGGAATGGGGAAAGTAACGACTTCGTAAATACCGATTCCCGTGCGCGCGAGTGACAGGTCAATTCCCTTGATCACGCCGGTGGTGCAGCCTACTGACGGCGAGTCCCAAACGGTGGTTTGTTCCATGGATGTGCGCAATCCGCCGAGCCGGACAACTTCGCAGGTATTTCGGATGCCACGTCCCAATTTTTCCTCGGGGCCAGCGCAGCCGGAGGTCAACAGGGCGGCAAGGGCAGACAGGGCGAGAATAGGAAGAACATTTCGCATAAAATTAACTTTATTTTGAAGCTTACGCGCGTTTTCTCAAATGTAAAGGTTTTTGTTGCGGCGGTGCGCAAATTCATTGGGCTGAAATCCTTTGCCCGCCTCCCGCATCTGGGGCAATTTTGCCATTGGACCGCCGGGGGTTGTGAATAAAAATGTGAATAGATTTTCACCGTTCCGTAACATGGGTGTAACAGAAATGAAAGATAATCATTCTAACGGGAAATACATTGCTGTGCTCAAAATATGAAAAAAATCCTCATTTTAACAGCCAGTTTTGGAGATGGGCACAATGCCGCGGCGCGGAGCTTGCGCGATGCGATTGAAATGGTGGACGAGGATGCTCGCGCCGAAACTCTCGATTTGTTTGCCGATAGCTACGGGGCATTCAACACGCTGGCCCGAAAGACCTACCTGGGGATGGTTGCCTATGCGCCTAAGCTCTGGGGACAATTTTTTTCACTGCTTGAAAATCCCTTTGTGGAAAAACAACTGGGCGGCTTTACCCGGCTGCAAAATACACTCGAAAAAGTGCTCGCCGAATCCCAGCCCGATTGCGTGGTTTCGACCTACCCGATTTACGGGCACGTGATCAAAAAGATTTACGCCAACCACCACGAACGCCCGTTCCGGTTTATTACAGTGGTCACGGATTCGATTTCCATCAATTCGGCGTGGTTCCGGGCGCCCAGCGATTATTTTTGCGTGGCCAATGAAGCCACCGCGGAGGTCCTAATCAAAGGCGGCGTCCTGGCTCAGCAGGTCAAGGTCACGGGATTCCCGGTTAGTCCATTGTTTGCGGAAAACTCGACCGAATTGCCGCAGCCCATTGGCGATGAGCCGCGCCGCGTTCTTTACGTCATCAACACGGGCAAGAAAAAAGCGGGCAAGGCCATTGATCGGCTCCTGGAAATCGATGACGTGCACCTGACCATCACCGCCGGCCGCGATCCCGAATTGCGCGCGAAACTAATCGAGCGCACACGGGACCAGGAACATCGCGTTAAAATCCTGGGCTGGACGAACCAGATGCCGGAACTAATGATGTCGCACCATTTGATCATCGGCAAAGCGGGCGGCGCCACCGTGCAGGAAGCGATTGCGGCCCGTTGCCCCATGATTATTAACCAGGTCATTCCCGGGCAGGAAGAGGGCAACGCCGAATTAATCCAGAGATTCAACCTGGGCGCCGTCGTTGAAAAGAACAAGGAAGTGGCCGAAGCCGTTGAAATGGCCTTTGAAAAGAAGGCGACGCTTTGGAACGAATGGCGTAAAAACTTGAAGAAGATCAGCCGCCCGGACGCCGCCAAAAAATTGCGGAACTCGTATTGGACGAATCCGAATGTGATTTTCCCGGAGGAAAGGCGGTAAAATTGTTTGAGACGTCGCCCTCGCGTCTCATGCGTCAAGCCCAGCCGGCAACGAGCAACGGTGGGAGCGGGGGTAGCAGTTCGCAGATGCTGCTTTGCGACTTCCATATCCACACGAATTATTCGGACGGGAAATTAAGCGTTCCCGAGATCATCGATTTTTACGGTGAGCGCGGCTTTGACTGCATTTGCATCACCGACCATCTGGCTGACCCGAAACGGCTCCTGGGCAAACTGGCCGAACTGGCCAATTGTACCCTGGGCCAGGAGCAGGTGACCGAATATTTCTCCGTGATCGAACGTGAGCGGCAGCGCGCGTGGCGGCGTTACAAAATGCTCGTGATGACCGGCATCGAGTTCAATAAGGACGGTTATACCCGCAAGACTTCCGCGCATTTGCTGGGAATCGATCTAAAATCCCCCATCAGCGCTTCGCTGGAAATCCCTGAAATTATCGAGAAAATCCACGAACAAGGCGGACTCGCCGTGGCGTCGCATCCGCACATCATGAAGAGCGAATGGGGCAAAAACACGCTCTACCTTTGGGAAAATCAGGAGAAATTTGCCCCCTTGCTGGACGCCTGGGAAATCGCCAACCGGAACAATATCTTCAACGACGTCGGCTTGAAACGTTTGCCGTTTATCGCGAACAGCGATTTTCACAAACCCAAGCACATCTACTCGTGGAAGACCCTCATTCACGCGGAAAAAGATCCCGAAGCGATTAAGGATTGCGTTCGGCGCAACGAGCACGTGGCCATAACGTTGTACCGTGATTTCGCCGCGGCGGCCAAGGGGGCAAAACACGGATTTGAAGCCTCGACCGCTGTCCCGCACCTGTTTGAAGAGCGGCTGTCGCTGCAAGTTGTGAATCACTGACCAGGCCGATTACCGCAAGAACTCCCGCTCGAGGAGTTCCATTAATTCCCCGTAAGCCTCCATCAACTGCCCTTGTCGGTCCGCCGCGTCATCGCCTTGCGAAAGCTCAATTGGCGAGCGCATGGCCTTCGAATAGGAATTTGTCAATGCCAGTTTGTCAGGGCGCTGTCCAAAGTCGGACAGCAGGGTGCGCACCCGGCTTGCGATTTCTTTGGCCTCGGCGATTTTTTTTAACGCCGCATCTGCGTTCATTTCGCCAGCGGCAGTTCGTTTGAGGAGGCCGCACTCAAATAAGCGGCATTGCACGGGCCGCTTGCCATATATTTTGCAATACGTGCCGTCAAAACAGGCGCACGGCTGTTTGAAAGCCAGTTTATTTCCTCCCTTTTTCTTCAGGATTAATCCCAGCCGAGCCAGACCTTTCGCGTCGTCGTCCGGGCGCAATTCAGCATCGGCAAAAAGGGTGCTGTCACAACAAAGGCCGCAATGGGGGCAGAGTTGTTCTACGGCAGGTATGGAGCGGCGTTTCAAACTTAAACTCAGGACAGGCTACGCGTCATTGAGTGCCACGGTCAAGGCGTCGTCCAGCGATTCGATACGTACCGGTTTGGTCAAATGGGCCACGAAACCGGCCGCATAACTGCGGTTGACGTCGTGTTCCATCCCGTAACCGGTCAGGGCGATGCCTTTGAGCTGCGAGTGTGTGCGCAATTCCTCCATCAATTCGTAACCGCTGCCGTCCGGCAAGCCGATGTCTGAAATAAGGAGATTGAATTTCTTTTTGCTCACGATAGTACGCGCCTCGGCGAGGGAACCGACCGGGGTCACTTTATAATTGCGGCGCGAGAGGAGATGCGTGAGGCTGGCTCGCGTTGGTTCGTGGTCTTCGACCAGTAAAATCCGGATCTCGCGGGCGGGCGCTGTCTTTAGCGAGGCGGGAACAGCAGGGGAGACGCTGGCCGGTTTTTCGTTCTCCTGGAGTTTCTTTGCGACGGGCAACTCAATTGAAAATGTCGCGCCTTTGCCCTTCCCTTCGCTTTCGGCGCGAATTGAGCCGGCGTGCAATTCAACCAACGCCCGGGAGATTGCCAGGCCCAGCCCGAGGCCTCCGAAATGATGCGTTCCCTGCGCAAATGCCCCGAATACCCTCCGCAACTCTTCTTGGTCCATGCCGATGCCTGTGTCGGAAATGACGACCATCAGGCTTTCTTTCGACGCGGACCGCGTAATGATTGATATTTTCCCATTGGCAGGCGTGAACTTTACTGCATTTTTCAAAACATTCCAAAAGATCTGCCGTAACCGGACGGCATCGCCGTAAACAATGGGCATTTGCGCGGCCAAATTCAGGCTCAATCCGAGTTTTTTTGAATCGATGTCCGCCTGCACTGTGGCGGCCGCGTCGTGCAACGCCACGTGAACGTCTACGGGCTTCATGTCGAGTGTCAATTTGCCGCGCGTAATACGGGTCAAGTCGAGCATGTCGTCAATCAGCCGCGCCTCCAACTCGATGTTCTTCCGCACGGTATCAAAATCCATTCGCGCCTGGGGCGGAAAATCCTGGTTGCGGACCCCGTCGCTCGCCAGCAATAGGACCGGGTTGAGGGGAGTGCGCAATTCGTGGGAGAGCGCCGCGAGAAAATCATCTTTGGCGCGATTGGCGGCTTTTTCGCGCGCCAGGCTGGCCTCCAGCTTTTGTTCGTAATTCTTTCGCTCGGTAATATCGCGCGCAATGTTGGAAGCGCCGATGATTTTACCGCCGGCGTCGCGGATGGGCGAAATGGTCAATGCCACGGGGATGAGCGTGCCATCCTTTCGCCGTTGAACGGTTTCATAGTGTTCAATCTTCCCGCCCTGGCGAAGGCGGCCGTCCAGTTTTGCCTCTTCATCCTGAAGTTCGGGCGGAGACAAAATGGTGATGGATTTGCCCACCAGTTCTTCGCGGGAATACCCGTAAAGGGCCGAAGCGCCGTGATTGCAACTGATGATCTTACCATTCAAATCTTTTCCAATAATCGCGTCATCCGAGGACTCGACAATCGCCGCAAGCCAGCGATGCACTCCAAGCATTTGCTTGAATTCGGTGGTATCGCGGAAAACATTTTTCAAAACCATCCGCTTGGATTCCTTCTCAATGGCCGGCATGCTGACCAATTCGATGAAAACGGGATCATGGTGTGGCCGGCGCGCGAGCTGCAGTTCAACGGAAATGGCGCGCGTAGGATCATAATTTTCACGGCATCGCGCCAAATGGGCCAATAATACCTTGTGATCCCCCTTGGCGATAAAGTTGACAAACGGCCATCCGGTCAAGTGTTCATGCCTGGGACTCAAAAGCCGGATTCCGGGCAGATTAATTTCCCGGATAATGCCGCTGGGCGTGAGAGTTACAAAACCAACGGGGGCCGTGTCGAATAAATCCGGGTAATGATCCCTGGACATCTCCAATTCGAATTGCGTTTGCCGCAATGTTTCGTTTTGAATCTCCAGTTCCTTGTGATCCTTTTCCGGTTTTCGGAGGTAATCGCGACGCTTTCGCCGGGCGGCGCCTTTCACTTGCGCATGGGTGCTGCGTGTCCCAATTGATTTCATTTCACCTTCAGCCCCTCTGTCGTAAATTGGGCAATTTTGCTTCCTGAGATAAGGCCGAGGTTGATTGACCTGTTATTTGTTTCGTCCGAGGGACATTTCGCCGCATGTTGAAACCCTAATCCTTGTTTTCTATCAAATCCTTCAACCATAACATTATACACGGGATTGCGAAAATGTTCCAACTGATTCACACTTTCACTCAAAACCCGCGCATACTTTTCAGGCATACCCCGGATTTTTGGCAATTTCCCCCATGTCAGTTCCTTTTTCTCACAGTTCTAAACCCGCGGCAATCAAAAAAGAGCAGAAAATGATGAGGCGTTTGTACCACTAAGTGTTACGAATGAGGAGGTAAGCGTCTCTGGCACTTGCGAACGCGAAAATGGCCGCCCCGTACGCCTTTATGATTTTCCAATCAATATTCCGGCGAGAAACACCAGCGCGCCGCCGAGCATCACCTGTAGCAACGCTGAGACCAGCGGTGTGTCCATGAATTTGTGCCGGACCCATGAAATAACGCTTAATTCCACCAGAACGACACACACTGCGATGGACGTGGCGGTCTTCACGTCTGGAACCAAATACGGCATTGTATGACCGAGGCCACCTAACGCAGTCATCGCCCCGCATACAAAACCGCGCGCCCAGGGATGGCCCCGCCCCGTCAGCGTGCCATCATCTGACAACGCTTCGGCAAAACCCATGCTGATTCCTGCCCCAACGCTCGCCGCCAGGCCTACGGCAAATGTTTCCCGGCTGCTGTGCGTGGCAAAGGCGGCGGCAAATAACGGCGCAAGTGTTGAAACCGAGCCGTCCATCAGCCCCGCAAGGCCCGGTTGTACTACTTGCAAGACAAACAGGCGTTTGGCCTGCGCGGCTTCATCCGGACTCAGGCCGGCTTTTGAAATTCTTTCGGCAGTATGGGCGTGGCCGCGCTCTTCTTCCGCCAAATCACCCAATAGCTGGCGGACGCCGGTGTCCGTCGTCCGGCGCATCACGGCTTCGTAAAAGCGGCATGTCTCCACTTCCATGCTTTCGGCCGTTTTTTGGACTGTCTTTAAGCCAAGAGGACGCACCAGCCATACCGGACGCCGGTTTACAAATCCACGAATATCCTGCCGGCGAATCAGCGGCACGTGCTCACCGAAACGGGATTTGTACAACTCCAGCAGACGGTGACGATGGCGGTCTTCATCATGGCGCATTTTGCGGAATTTCTCCGCCTGTTCGGGATATTTGGCTTCAAGGCCGCTGGCAAAATCTTCGTAAATCCTGGCGTCCTCTTCTTCGAGCGCGATCGCCAATGCGAGGATTTCACGTTCGGTCAGGCTTTCAAAAGTTCTCATGATTTGCTTCGCTTGAACCGCGCGGCGGCAAATTCAAAAATCTCGGACGCGGCGGGAATTTT
>DASYZW010000674.1:0-1672 GCA_035945915.1 Verrucomicrobiia bacterium
GAAAGCGTTACCCGTCGTGACCCGGATGGTTTCATCTTTTGGAGTGTGGTCAATCTGGTCTTCGCCCGCAAATTCGAGCTGCCCGTCTGCGTCCCTGCGATAAAATCGAAGTTTGCCTTTAGGCAGCGGCATTCCCAAATGATTCGACTCGGAATTTGAAAATTCCCGCATCACCCGGACTTTTTTATTCGATTGAGTGCCATACTGAGGAGCTTCTGTGTTATCGCCATAATACGGCGACAGCTCGGCCCCGTCGTAAACATAGAGGGTTTTTGAACTTACGCCTTCTGCGTGGACAAACTCAACTTGCTTCATCTCGCGGTCGCGCAAGGTCGTGGACCGTTCCAGGGTATAAAGATGATATTCGTCGAATGCTTTTTCTGTTACCGGTGGGGCGGCCGCGGCGACCATGTCGGCGGCGGCAAACGACTGCATCATCGGAGCCCGCGCGTGGATCTTACTCACGTCCCCGGCCATCAATTTAATTTTAGCATCCTTAAAGGTTTTGCCGCACTGGTTATTGATGGTGATCCATCCGATTAAATCGACGGTGTCTCCTGTTTCGGGCGAGACCAGGTTATAGTCTGCTTCCCAGCTAAAACCGCTCGTAACATACCCGACCTCCGCGTCGAACCTTCCTGGATTTTCCGATTGGATGAGCCAGTTCAGCGTTGGTTTGAGAATGGTGTCGCCGCCTAAATCGGGGAACAATGGCCGGCCCGGCAGGCCGAACTGAAGTTGGCCGTCCACTTCAATGATGGGTTGGCCGCCCTGCGACGACATTTCCATCTGCTGCTGTTGATATTCCTGGCCGAACTCATCCATGGCGGAATAGTGCGGGACGTAGCCACTACGGATTATTTTGCCTTTTATGATTTTACCATCCTTTTGAAAATCAATTGCTTTGCCTTCGAAGAGCGAGAGCAACAGGTCCTGCGAAATCGGGTCATTGCGATAGCTTTGCTCCAGGATTTCTAAAGGATGCTGCCCGGACGGATCGCGCAAAATGACGGAGTCAGGTTCCACGTGCGCCGTGGCTTCAGAATAGGCCACGGATGTGACGCCGGCCTTTAAATCCAGCGGCACGATGTCCCGGACGACCGCGAAATTATCGTTGTAAATGGTGAGAGCCGGTTGAGCGCCGGCCATCGCGGTCGCTCCCATTAAAAAAGACAATATTGTTCGTTTCATGATTCGTTAGACGAGCTTTGGCATAAAATGCTCCAACATCGCAAATTATTTATTTGGATTTGAATATCCACGTATTCACGCCATCTTCAAGCCGTGAATCATTTTGATTTCGACGTAGCCGTAATCGGCGGCGGGAGCGGCGGCTACGCGGCGGCCCGGACGGTCGTCGCGGCCGGGTTGAAAACAGCCGTGATCGAAGGCGGCGAGGAGATAGGGGGCTTGTGCATACTGCGCGGATGCATGCCCACGAAGGCTCTCCTATATATGGCCGAAGTGGCGCACATGGTGAAACATTCCACGACCTTTGGCACGCGCGCCGGGCGGGTCGGGCTCAATTTCAATCAGGTCATGGCGCGGAAGAATTTCGTTATCAGGGATTTTGTAAACTATCGCGTAAAACAGCTGAATTCTGGCACGTTTAAATTTATTCGAGCGAACGCCAAATTCCGGAATGCCCACACCCTGGAATTGACGCCATATC
>DASYZW010000675.1:0-4591 GCA_035945915.1 Verrucomicrobiia bacterium
AATTCATCAGGCTCGGCCATAAGCCGTTTCCGCTGGGTTATTTGCGCGCTTTTGTTTTTTTCCACTACGGTCAATTACCTGGACCGCCAGGTCATCAGCTATTTGAAGGAGTTCTTTTGCGCGCCAGTCGCGGCCGGGGGATTCGGATGGACCAACAGCGATTATTCCGACCTAACGTCTGCGTTTACAGGCGTGTATGCGGCGGCGACGATCTTTGCCGGGTGGTTCATTGATAAAATCGGGACAAAACTCGGACTGGCGCTGGCGCTGACCGTCTGGTCGCTTTTTGGTTTCTTAAACGCTTTCGTTGGAGGCGCCGTCAGGATGCACATGGCCATTCGCAGTTTGTTTGCCCTGGGCGAAGCC
Source organism: Verrucomicrobiia bacterium (assembly GCA_035945915.1). Lineage (GTDB taxonomy): Bacteria > Verrucomicrobiota > Verrucomicrobiia > Limisphaerales > UBA11358 > UBA11358. The sequence goes on from DASYZW010000675.1 coordinate 367, forward strand.
GGCAATTTTCCAGCTTCGATCAAGACCGTGGCCGAATGGTTCCCCAAACGTGAGCGCGCCCTTGCCACGGCCATCTTCAACGCCGGTTCAAACGGCGGGGCGATGATCGCGGCCTTGTTTGTGCCCTGGTGCATGGTCCAATTCGGTGATGCGCAAGGCTGGAAAATGGCGTTTATCATCACCGGCGCGGGAGGGTTGGTTTGGCTCGTGTTCTGGTTTTGGCTTTATGACCCGCCCAATAAACACAAACGCCTGTCAAAGGCGGAATATGACCATATTCATATTGACGATGAGACCGCCAGTGACGCTCAGACCGGTGACAAAGCGGGGAAGATCTCCTGGTGGCGGCTCCTGGAATATCGGCAGTTATGGGCGTTTTTCGCGGGCAAATTTATGACCGATGGGATCTGGTGGTTCTATCTGTTTTGGCTGCCGGATTATTTGAATAAACAGTTCGGCATGACGAAGGAGCAGATCATGATGCCGACGTTTATCGTTTATGGTGTGGCAATTGTTGGGAGTATTTATGGCGGCAGTATTCCGATGACACTGATTAAGCGCGGTATGGCTGTTTATCGGGCGCGCATGACCACCATGCTAATCATCGCGGTTTTTCCTTTGGCGGTTTTGTTGACACAATATTTTGGTGATGTCAACCGCTTTGGCCATGGCGCCGCCGCCCTGGCCGTGGCCATGATCTGCATCGGGGCAACGGCGCATCAGGCGTGGTCGGCAAACTTATTTACGACAGTTTCCGATATGTTCCCGAAAAAGGCGGTCGCGAGCGTAACCGGCATTGGAACGATGGCCGGCGGGATCGGTGGCGTCATCGTTCAGAAGATCGCGGGACGGCTTACGGACCAATTCAAGGGTACCCCGCAGACTGCCTACCTGATCATGTTCATCATCTGCGCGCTGAGTTACCTGATCGCCTGGGCCATTATGAAAGCCCTGGTGCCACGCCATCAGCCGATCACTGATTTATAACTAACCAGCCTTGCATTTCACAGAATCCTGGGTTGCGCCATCTTTATACGCGACCGCCTGGTCGGCCTTTGATAAATCGCCGCCGTCAATCACGATGTTTTGATTTTGGACGCCCTCGACTTGCAGGAACACGTCCGCTTTGGATAACAGTCGGGTCGCGCTCATCAGGATGTCCCGCGATTGGATAAACCGCAATACCGACTCGGCGCCTGCCACTCCCTGGACATTGAGTCCGTTTACCGCCGCGTCTGGCACATGATCAAAAATCACCGCCGGTCGTAAATCCGGCGCGGCCAACTCGAAACGCACATTGTTCAGGCTTAAACCGTGAACGTTGCGCGCAAAGAGGGCATATGAAGGCAGCACCCCGTTGCGAAAATATTCTTCGGCAATTTCAGGCACGGCGCGGTTTGCCCCTTGCTCCCTCGTTCCGCCTCCGGGAAAAATGACGTGTACGTCAGTCAGGCGGATATTCTCGAGATATGCCGGTGCGACCCCATTTAAGGCAATGCAGGAATAAACTTCGCCGGGATTATAGGCGCTCGTCACGACCGCATCGGCAATTTGATACGGCTTGCTGACCGTCGCATAAATGCCATTGAACGAAATATTCCGGCAAATGCCGGCCGTGTGCGTGGCATCGCCAGGTTCCGGTGCGCCGGAATTTGCTTCCGCTGAAGAATTGGTGCTCCCTGGATTTGAAGCTGATTTTGGCGCCGCCTCCATGGCGGGACGTCGATGCGCTGAAGGGCCGGCGCCAATCGAAATCGGACCGGTGACATTTTCCATGACCAGGTTGGAAAAGGAAATATTTTCCATGCGCGACCCTGGGCCGCACTGCATTTTAATTGGACAACCAAATACCTCGTAAAAGAGACAATTTGAGATGGCAATGTTTTTTGCCTGCCCGCCGCCGAAGCGAAACACTGACCAGCGTGTGCTGAATTCACAGTTGGTCACCGTAACGTTCTGGCAGCTGCCAAAAAGCGCGCACGCATCGTCCTGGCTTTCGACGGTGCAATTGCTGACGTGAAAGTGTGTGGCGCTAATGAAGTGAAACCCGTCGTTGTTACTGTTGACTCGGCTATGGATGTGAATGCCGGTGAACCACGCATAGCGGGTCTGGATGACTCGAATGGAGTGATACGCCGAGTCCTTTAAAAAAATATCGCGCACGCGCAAATGACTGCAGCGATAGAAAAGCAAATGGTACGGCCGTTCGTGGCTCCGTAATCCCACGGGTGAAGGCAACCCGTGCCTCGGGCTGTGAAATTGTGCTCCCTGGCCGTCAATTGTGCCCGGCCCCTCGACCGTTACATTGTCCGCGTCGACTGCGAATATCAGTCCGACGTTTCCATCCTCCAGCGTTGCGTCGCCGTCCAGGGGAATTTTATCCGCTGCATAGTATTGATTTTTGTCGGTCGTGCCGAGGAGCGTTCCTTGCGCCGCGACGCGCAGCGTGACGTTGCTTTTTAACTCAACGGTGCCAATGACAAAAATCCCCGCTGGAACAAGGACGGTTCCTCCTTGCTCTCGATGGCACGTGTCAATCGCCGATTGCAACGGCGCCGTTGCCGGCGTTTTACCGTCGCCCACCGCCCCAAAATCCAGGATGTTGTAAATCTTTGCGCCTGCGGGAGCTCCGGGGTCGGCGATGGGCGCAGGTGAATCGGCCACAGCACGGCTTGCCAAAAGCCCGCTTCCCAAAGAAGCTGCGGCGATTGTCGGAGTGAATCCAAGCCATTGACGCCGGGTTAGAGATGGAGTTTTGGGCTCAGAGGGCATGAAATCAGAATGTGTTTCAGCAAAAATGACAAAAATTCCCGCCCTGCCAAACTAAAAAATCGAGGGGGCGCATGAAGGGTTGCATCCAGGCACAGTTTTCGGGCAACGCCCGACATAGCCTTCGGTTTGACGGGATAAGCGCCACCGGCGCGCTCTATTGTGTTGAATTGTCCGTTTATTTATTGGACATAACGAAAAGCATTGCGGTTGAAGATGTTGTTGTGGTAGAGTTTGTGCCAATGATTCGGGCTTTAACTCTGGTTTGGAATCCTGGGATGGTTTGGGAAAATATCATTCGGGACAGGAAAACTTTGGGAATGGTTTTCGCTTTCTATTTTGTTCCCCTGATGCTCGTCGCCGCGGTCGGTGAAGGATTTACTCTCATCCACTGGCGCATGTGGACGGTCGGCGCACATGGCCTGATGCACTTTGGTTTAGCTCAAACCCTGGTATTTGAGGCGATGCGTTCAGTATTGACTTGCGTGATTGTGGCCCTCTGTTCGTACGTCATCTGGCTGCTGAAGGACCCGTTTTATGCCCGCTATGATTTTCCCCACGCGCTCATGCTGGTGATGTATTCGCTCAGCCCGTTGTTCCTGAGTCGGGCGCTCACAGGCTTGCCGCAAATCAATCTCTGGCTTTCGTGGGGCGCGGGCATGTATCTATCGATGAGAGTTTTTTATCACGGCGTGCAGTCGCTGTCAAAAACTGATCCTCGCAGCGCCAATGGTCTGTTTTTGACTGGCTCTGCGGCGATTATTGCCCTCACGGGTGTCCAGCGATTCATGCTTATCCAATGCCTTACCGGACACGGATCGTCCATTAATAGTTTTATCTGCGATCTGGCTGCAAGGATGTAGTTGTTTGGAGCTTTTCGGCTGGGCCGAAGACAGGGGATGATGGCTGGAAAGTTCGAATTTTTAATTTTTAATTTCTGAAGTTTATTTCATTCTGTTCGCCTATGAAGATTCATGCTGCTGTCATTGTCCTGGCTGCCGGAATTCTGATGAGCGATGCGCAGGGAGGGTTCGCGCAGGACGTTTCCACGTATCCAACCAATACCGCGGTGCTTCCGGGAAAAGGTCCGGCAGCCAAGTGGAGCGGCCTGCCCAAAGCCTGGGCGGACTGCCATACTCGATGGGCTGCCACGGCTGCAAACGACAAAGATGGCGTCGTCTTTCTGGGCGATTCAATTACCGAACTCTGGAAAACCCAGTCCCAGGAATTTCCCGGCCTCAAAGTCGTCAATCGCGGCATCAGCGGCGACACAACGCGCGGCGTGCTCTATCGCCTGGATTCCGATGTGCTGTCGCTGGATCCCCGGGCCATCGTCCTGCTGATCGGCACAAATGACATTGGCGCGGGCGCCGATCCGGCGGACATTTCTGACAACATCAAGGATATTTTGAGGCGGATACGAAAAAAGTGCCCGGAAATTCCGATCATTGTCTGC
>DASYZW010000676.1:0-14357 GCA_035945915.1 Verrucomicrobiia bacterium
CAGCCGATTTTCGTTCTCGGAGCTTTAGTGGTGCCTGAAGCCGTTTGGCTGGCGCTGGAGAAGGACTTGCAGGACGCCATTGAAAGATCCTTTCCGACGCCGCGTCCGGATAATTTTGAAATCCATGCCACCGAATTGAGCAATCCCCGAAAAGAATGGGTCAGGAAATTCCCAATTGCGCATCGCCTGGCCTTCCGCGATAAGTGGTTTCGCATTGCTCAAAGGCATTCGCTCAAATTCATTTATCGCGCCATCGCCAAACGCCGCTTCCAGGAATGGAGCTATGCCACCTTTGGCGCAGGTATTGCCATCAATCCGCATGTTGTCGCGTTCCCGCTGGTTGCTCGGGTCGTAGACGATTACCTTAAGTCTCTACCAGGTTCACCACTCGGCATTTTTATTTCAGACGAAAACAAAGAAGTTGTCGTCGACATTGAAAAGGCCATCAAAGTTTTGCGTGGGATGGAAGGCGTGCTCAAGCTTGGCCAGATTGTCGAAAAGGGATTTTTCATCGAATCCGAAAAAAGCCTTCTTCTGCAATTGTGTGACCTGTGCGTTTATACGGCCCGCCGCAAAGAGGAAAAGAAGGCGGGAATGACGGTCAAGGCGCTGGACGAAAGCGGAATACCCTTAATCGAGTCATTGATTTTTCGCGGCAATGAATCGCTCCAGGACATCCTCACGTGGATGACACAGGAGCAAAAAAAGGGGCGGCCAGGGAATTGATCACGGAGTCGGAATAGGTCCGGCCCACTCTGGTCGCCAAACAGATTATGGACCAAAATATGGATTTTGCAACTAAACTTTGCTGAATTCTAGAACGAAAACCTATGCCTGTTGATCGAGAAGCTGCTCAGGATCGCCTGAAGAAATTTGATTTTACTGGCCTTTTCACCCAGGAGTTGGGCTGGGACTGGCACACCTCCAACCTCGACGTCCAGTTGGCGGGCAAGGCCATCAACCTTACGGGAGTCGCACAGAAAAGAGGAATGGTCGTTTACCAATACGCCACGCCACCGGGTCAACCATTACCGGACTATGCCCAGCGCCGCAAAATCGAGCAGCAAGTCGCCAGGGCCGCGCACGAACACATTATCATTTTTACCGATTCCGCGCAGACCACGCAAATCTGGCAATGGGTCAAGCGCGAACCAGGCAAACCAGCCGCGTGCCGCGAGCATCCATTCTACAAATCGCAATCCGGCGAAGCCCTGCTTCAAAAGCTTGAACCCATCGCATTCACGCTGGATGAAGAAGAAACGCTTTCCCTGGTGGACGTGACGCGCCGCGCCCGCGCCGGGTTTGATGTGGAGCGCGTCACCAGACGGTTTTACGAGCGGTTCCAAAAGGAGCACACCGCATTTCTCAAATTCATCACCGGCATCACGGAGAGCGCCGACCACGAATGGTATGCGTCCGTGATGCTCAACCGTTTGATGTTCGTCTATTTCATCCAGCGCAAAGGCTTTCTCGACGGTGACCGCGATTACCTCCGCAATCGGCTCAACCGCTGCCAACAGGAAAAAGGCAAGGACAAGTTCTACTCTTTTTACCGATACTTTCTGCTTCGCCTCTTTCACGAGGGATTTGGCAAACGCCCGAAAGAGCGCGCTCCGGATCTGGAAAAGCTTATCGGCCGCATACCGTATCTCAACGGCGGCCTCTTCGAGCAGCACGACATCGAAAAATTCTACGGCGACAATATTCAAATCCCCGATGGAGCGTTTGAGCGTATTTTCAATTACTTTGACGAATACCATTGGCATCTGGACGAACGTCCGCTCCGCGCCGATAACGAAATCAACCCGGATGTGCTCGGCTACATCTTCGAAAAATATATCAATCAGAAGCAGATGGGGGCGTATTACACGAAGGAAGATATCACCGAATATATCAGCAAAAACACGGTACTGCCCTTCTTGTTCGATGCCGCCCGCCCCAAATGCAAAATCGCATTTGAAAATCCTAACGGCCCCACGCTTTGGAACTTACTCAAAGCTAATCCCGACCGCTACATCTACGACCCTGTGAAAAAGGGCGTGGACATTCCATTACCATCAGAGATTCAAGAAGGATTGGACGCCCTGAAACCGGAATTAGAGGCCCGCCGCAAGACTTGGAACAAGCCCGCGCCATCAGAATTTGCCTTACCCACGGAAATCTGGCGCGAAGTGGTCGCCAGGCGGAAACGCTGCGATGAAATCCGGAAGAAACTGACCGCTGGTGAAATCCGCGACATCAACGAACTCGTCACGCTCAATCTCGACATTCGCCAATTTGCACAGGATGTGATCGAGAACTGCGAAGGCCCGGAATTGCTTCGCGCCTTCTGGCACGCAATTGAACAGGTGACGATTCTGGACCCAACGTGCGGTTCAGGGGCTTTCCTTTTCGCTGCGCTCAACGTACTGGAGCCGCTTTATGAGGCCTGCCTTGACCGCATGGAGGCATTCGTGGCCGACCTGGAACGCGCCGGCGAAAAGCATCGCCCTGAAAAATTCGCGGATTTTCGTGCCGTGTTGGAACAGGTAGCCGCGCACCCAAACCGCAGGTATTTTATTTTCAAGAGCATCATCCTGAACAATCTTTTCGGCGTGGACATTATGGAAGAGGCAGTGGAAATCTGCAAACTTCGCCTGTTCCTTAAGCTTGCCGCGCAGGTCGAACCGGACGCCGGCAAAGACAACCTTGGCATCGAGCCGTTGCCCGACATTGATTTTAACATCCGCGCCGGCAATACCCTCATCGGCTACGCCACAGCGGACGAGGTGAAACGTTGCCTGAAAGAATTCGGGGGCGGCCAAATGCGCCTGGGGGTTGAGGACGAGTTGAACAGCTATTCCCGCTTTGCTGAGAGGGTGGATATGGCCGACCGCGCATTCCACCAGTTCCGCCAGATGCAGACCGAGCGCGGCATGGACGCGAGGGATTTTTTGACCGCCAAACAGAATTTGCGCGAGCGGCTCAAGTTATTAAAAGACGAGTTGAACCGTTATCTTGCCGGCGACTACGGCGTGAAGCTGAGCGACAAAGCCGCCTTTGAAAGATGGGCGAAAACGCACCAACCATTTCATTGGTTCGTGGAATTTTACGGAATCGTCAGCAACGGCGGCTTTGATGTCATCATCGGCAATCCGCCGTGGGTTGAATTTGCTAAGGTCCAAAAGGACTACGCGCCAAAAGGTCTTGCCACCCTCGAATGTAACAACCTCTGGGCATTTGTGGTTGAGAGGTCTTACGATTTGCTCGGCAAAAATGGGCGAATTGGCCTCATAGTCCCAATGAGTCTGGTCTGCACAGAACGGATGCTTCCAATTCAAAAGATCGTGCGAGATGCTGGTGTTTCTTGGTTATCGAATTTCGAGAGCGATTCAAATCCTGGGCAGTTGTTTGACGGCGTAAAACAAAACGTCACAATATTGGTCGGTTGTCGTAATCGAGAATCACGTATTTGGACAACTCGCCTTTTTCGGTTCTTCCAAGAATATCGCGATTTTGTTTTCTACTCAGTCGAATTCACCCAGCCGTCGAAAAATCCAATGCCATTTGGTTTTCCAAAGGTAAGCACTGAACAAGAAGTTCGCCTACTTTCAAAATTGTTCTGCAAACCGGTGCTAGCAATGCAGATGAACCAAGCCGCACCTGCCCCCGTACTGGTTCATCGAATCGCCCATTACTATATTAAGTGTTTCAATTTTGTCCCTTATTTTAGAAGTGATCGCGACGGCGTGAAAAAATCTGAAGATTACAAAGAGTATTATCTTAACTGGCCAAATGAGCAATTTGTGGCGTGCATAAACAGCACAACATTTTATTTTTACTGGCAGGTTTTTTTCGATGCATTCAAGGCAGGTAAGCTTTGCGTTGAGTCGTTTCCGTTTGGCAACGCTAAAGATACGGGGACACACGCCGAGTTGACGAAGGCTGCAAAATTCTTGATGCATGATATAAAAGCCAAGTCCACTCGATTGAAAGCCAAATATGCCGCAACCGGAACTGTTGAATATGACCAATTTTATCCGCGAAACTCTAAATCGCTTATTGATGAAATAGATCGAGTGCTGGCACGTCATTACGGCTTCACGCCAGAGGAGCTGGATTTCATTATCAACTACGACATCAAATACCGTCTTGGCCGAGATGCCGAAGACAGTGCAGAAGAGGAACTCTTATGATCGAAAATAATCCATTAAATGTGTCGTCCGCCTTTGACACGCTCCTGGAAGAAGTCGAAGCGGAAATTGACTTCGTCAACCACGTTGGGGCGCGCGCCTTTGAGGGCCGGTCATTGGATAAGGCCAAGGAGGCTCTTGAGCGATCAGGCTTCATCACCGCCTTTCGTGACAAGGTCGCAACGTTGCGGAAAGAGTGGGACGAGCTGGCTGCCGTGGCCCAGCGCGAAGAAGACGAGGAAACGCAGACCGCCCGCCGCAATCTCGGGCGCTTGCGCAGGGGCCAACGCACGCCGGAATCCGCTTATTATGAGCCGATCCTGCGCGCTCTTACCGAAATGGGGGGAGCCGGGCGAATGCAAGACGTTCTCGAACGCCTTGGAAAACTAATGAGACCCACATTAACGGACCTAGATTACCAGCCACTCGCAAGTAATCCAGAGACGATGCGCTGGCGGAATGCCGCGCAATGGGCTCGGTATACGATGGTCAAAGAGGGTTTATTGAAGCCCGATTCACCGCGTGGTCTTTGGGAGATAAGCAGCCTGGGCCGCGAGCGTTTAAGCAAGGCATGAATTTTGCGGATAAAATTGTGCGATAATCAACATGCGAGAAACCGTCACCGAAGAGTTCATCGTCCTTGGCCGCGAAGTAGCAAGAACAGCCAAGCCACAGACCATGACCGTCCGTGAACTGCTCCGGCACTTCGGCCAGGAGCGGCGCGGAAGCGAAGTGGTCCGCTTCATCAACTACAAGCTCCGTTATCTCGGCCTCGAAACCGAACCGCGGTTCGATGAAGTGCATATCGACGGCAGCGTCAACATTGTTCCGCGCCAGAGGCGTCCTCCCGGACGCCCAGCAAAAAACCCTGTCCCGGTAATCACATTGTCCCCCGAAGAAATTGATGGGAGAGGCGTAAGTTCGGCACAGCTTTCGGCTGAGTATAACAATGATGAGGATGACCGGACGCGCCAACCATATCTGAGAATCGGGCTGCTAAGTTCAGCAAACCAGAAGCTCTATAAAGTTCGCGGCAACGACAAACTCGAAACCGCGGTCACGCTGCTGCTGATGCATGATATAACACACATACCTGTGATGCAGAGTGAGCGAGCAGTCGACGGAATTATCACGTGGCGATCAATTGGCCGAAGCAAGGCGGCAAACAAGAGCATCGTAAAGGCGCAGGATTGTATGGAACCAGCGCCACGCGTTGTGCCGATTGACGCTCCGCTTTTCGATGCTGTCAGTGACATTATGAGGGACGGGGCCGTCCTCGTACAGGCCAGGGATAAGACGGTCTGCGGGATCGTCACGACGTGGGATATTGCCCACCAGTTTGTGACGCTGTCCGAGCCGTTTCTCTACCTTGAACAGATAGAGAACTGTCTGCGTCATCTTTTGGCAAGAGTCAAATTAAAGCCGGATGAACTTAAGTCACTCGTCGACCCTGTTGACGCCGAACGCCTGGCGGTAGCTCTCACCCTTGACAGCTTGACCTTTGGGGAATGTCTGCGGGGATTGGGGAAACCTGAAATTTGGGACAAGTTGAAACTCGGAATCGACCGTGGTCTCCTTGTCCATCGACTCGAGGCAATCCGCAAAATCCGGAACGCCGTGATGCACTTCCATCCTGATGGAATTAGCCAAACGGATAGAGATGCTCTCGCAAAGACGCGAGAAATGCTTCAGGGACTTTAATTTTGTGCCATGTGCAACGCGTATAATCATCCGCCAGGCTGTACTTGCGGTTGGGGCGGAGAGGGCCACGCCGGCCAATCATCGTGGGGTGGTTCCGGTTTACAGCCACACAGTTATTGGGCCGGCGTCAGCCGATGGGAAGACCGGGAATTCACGCGCCCTACCGTCTGCCCGGAATGCGGCGCAGATGTCTTTTTCATTCGTCACAATGGGGGCTCGGTTTGGGTCGATGAATTAGGATGGCCGTGGCCAAAACACGCATGCTTCGATAAGGCTAACGAGCCTGCCCAGGTGTTTTCAGCATGGACCGAAAAGTCTTTGCGCTTCAGAGATCCCAAATTAGGTATCATTACGGAGATCAGGAGTATTACCGCGTCTCAGGAGCCGCTCATCGAAATTCGGCTCACTGACGGCTCGTACGTTTCACTTGTCTTACGTTGGACCCCTCGGGAGCGGTCAATGGCAGGCTCCCTTGTGTTTTTATCCGAAGAGGATGGCATTCTAGTGCATGGTACGTACGCGGAAATTCCGTTTCACAGCTTTCGCAGAGTTGTTGCGACCAAAAATCGAGGATACGCATGCCCGCGGTGTGGGGCATGGGTTCAGGAAAATACCGGGCATGAAGAGCACTGTCGGAAGCACTACCGTCCGAAAAGCACAACGGCCCCGGAAAAAGCAAGACCGGAGCCCTTCCCCCGGCAACAACACGAGGAATTAAAAGTAGTATATTCGACCGGTCCTGGACGCCGCAAAGACACCGATGGCCTGCGGCCATCTTCGCGTGAGAGAAGCATTAAATCGAGAATCGAGGAACGAATCCAACAAGCGATTGAAACGGTGTCCGCAGGGGCGTGGGAGGCGGTGGCTAATATCAAGCCCCACGAAAAGCAATTTCATCAAGCGAAAAAGGCAGCGCTCGAACTGATTGCGAAACTGTCGCCGTCAATTAAAGGGAAAGTGACTCACTTATTTACTTCCGATAAATGGTCTCTGCTATTGCGGCTACGGCCATAGACGGAAATATCTGAATGATTCATGAGATCCAAAAAAGTGATAGCGAGTATCCCGCTGGCCTAATCGCCCGGTTCGGCGATTGCGCGCCAGGAAAATTAAATGCCATTGGCGACCTCAACTTGTTGGATTTGCCCATGACCGCAATTTTCTGCTCAACGCGCTGCCCCGGCGATGCCATTCTTCGCGCCTACGACCGGGCAGCAAAATGGCGTGACGAAGGGCGTTGCGTCATTAGCGGGTTCCATTCGCCGGTCGAAAAGGAATGCCTTCGCATCTTGCTGCGCGGCAATCAGCCAATAATCATTTGCCCCGCTCGCAGTCTGATAAAAATGAGGATTCCGACGGAATTGAAGCGGGCGCTGGCAGGCAATCGACTTTTGATTCTATCTTTTTTTAGCGATAAGGCGCATCGAGCCACGGCAGAATCTGCTCAGCGTCGAAACGAGTTTGTTGCGGCACTTGCCGACGAAAACTGGTTCGCGCACATTAGCCCTGGCGGCCAAATGGAAAGGATTGCGCTCCAGGTCGAAAAGTGGGGAAGCAGACTAAGCCACGAGCTTTAACTTTAATGTCCCTAAATTTCGACCCCACGGGATTGAGCTTTTTTCCGAAAAAAGTTCGTGAACGGCGACTTTAACAGAAGGCAACAGAGGAATTTCCTCACGCAATGTCCGCAAAGTTCGCAATGGAGTTATATTGCGTTAAACAGGAGGGGAACCGGAGCGAAGGGAGTTGGGGTTTTGAAAACCGTTACCGTGGGCGATGGCAGCGGTCGTAGCATGACTTGCCTTCACTTGCGATCGCCCACGGCTACTATGGAGCTGCGCCTTCAGCGCGGAAATCGGATTTGCGTCTCTACCCGGAAATTCTTTGCGGCCGTGGCGTACGTTGCGTGAGGATGTCTTCGGTCGGGTGATTTGGATTGCCCTGGCAGGGCGCGGGGGTCTTTTGGCCTCGTTTCCGTGGGCGGTGGCAGCGGTCGTAGCACGACTTGCCTTCACTTGCGATCGCCCACGGCTACTATGGAGCTGCGCCTTCAGCGCGGTGAGCGGCAGGGCGTTCCTACGTTTTAGCGTTTCACATCCCAACGCTTCAACCGTTCTTCCGCACTATCGGCGCGACCCTGGCGCCTAGGAGTTCAATCGCGCGCAACAGTTTTGGTTGCGGCGAGACTGCCACGTCCATGTGGAACGTGATTCGGGAGGTCCCGCCCAGCGCTTCGCTATGGTCCAGGATTTTTTCCGCGACTTCCTCCGGATTTCCCACCAGCAACGCGCCGTGAGGGCTTCGCATCGCGTCAAATTGCGCGCGGTTAAGCGGCGGCCAGCCGCGTTCCCTGCCGATCCGGTTCATCGAACTGGCATACCCGGGATAAAAATCCTCGATCGCCTCTTGCGTCGTTTCCGCCACATAGCCCAGCGCGTGGACGCCCACTTTGAGTTTCCCGGGCGAGTGGCCCGCGCGCCGGCCGTATTCGCGATATAAATCAACCAGCGGACGAAATCGCCGCGTCTCGCCGCCGATGATCGCGACCATCAAGGGCAATCCCAGCATCCCGGCGCGGGCAAAGGATTCCGGCGTGCCCCCAACGCCCACCCAGACCGGCAACGGATTCTGCATCGGCCGCGGATAGATGCCCTGGCCCGTCAGCGCCGGCCGGAATTTGCCGGACCACTCCACGAATTCGCTGTCGCGCAGTTTCAGGAGCAACTCCAGCTTTTCGACAAATAGCGAGTCGTAATCTTCCAGTTGCAATCCGAATAGCGGATAGGCCTCGGTGAACGAGCCGCGCCCGGCGATGATTTCCGCGCGGCCTTGCGACAGCAAATCCAGCGTGGCGAAATTTTGAAAAACCCGCACGGGATCGGCGGCGCTCAACACGGTAACGGCGCTCGCCAGGCGAATGCGTTGCGTGCGCAGGGCGGCCGCCGCGAGGACCATGTGCGGGGCCGAATCGAGAAATTCCTTGCGATGATGTTCTCCCACCCCGAAAACGTCCAGGCCGGCTTTGTCCGCGAGTTCAATTCGCTCGACAAGATTGCGGATGCTGTCCGACGGGCTGACGTTGCCGGTCGCGCCGCCATCTTCGAAACGGGCGGCAAAACTATCCACACCGATCTGCATTACGCCGGAGGGCGCGGATGTTGAGGCCGCGCGCTTGCCATTGCCCTGCTTGCCTGGTTCCAATAGTTCGGTCATGCGCACAGACTAACACACGGCAGCAGCAACGGCGAAATACCATGTTTTTTGCCTCGTTATGACTTTGAGGCATGCTTCGACTGCCGGCCTACTTTCGGTTCTTTTCAATGATGGCAGCCAGGATGAAACAGGAAGCCAGCAGGCGCACAAGGTAAATCCAGGAAATCGTTTCGGCGCCGATAATTAAAGCCACGCAAACTTTTTCAATCGCGAACAGCAGGAAGGCGATCGCAAAGAAGAGAAAGAACCGGTCCTGGGTGGTCCTCCAAAATTTGAAAAAATGACCGGCAACGATCAAAAACCCGAAAAATGTGCAGCCTGCGACAAAACTGCTGATCATGGCCGGCCTCCTTCCTTGATCAGCCCATAGGTCATGGCAATCAGGCCGGCGAGCGTCAACCCGGAACGATACGGACTCAGGTCAACCGACGGCAGGACCGCTAAATCAATAAAGAGAAGAACATTGCTCAATGCGAAGCAGACAAAGAAAATCGCTCCCCAGAAGACCAGCGTCACCGGATTTCTAAGGTAACTTCTCACCAGAAGCACCGCGCATCCGATGGTCACAATGGCGCAAAAAAGATAAACGAGATTTTCGATCATTCCTTCCTCCTCAGTTTAAATGAATCGGCAAATTTTTGCGCCTGGTCGCGCGGTGGCGAAAAGATGGCTTCGATGACCTTGTATTTGGACAAGGCATAAGCCTTATGCAATTCGGAAATTCGCTGTTTGAGCACATCTGAGCCCGGGTGGAAACGGTAAACTGGATTTCCAGTTCCCTCAATGCTGACAAATCCCGCGGCAGCCAGGCTTTTCAGGCGTTCAGCCACGGAGTGAAGGTTTGTCTGGAGACCCTTGAATACGTCATCAATGGTCCACGCCCGGTCAGGCGCGTTATACAGCAACAACAGAATCTCGAGCTGTTCCAGAGATTTTATGTGCTCCTTGATAAACTGTCTCAGCTCCTCTGAAAGCTCATTTCCCATTTCAAATTCTCAAACTTAACTCCCGCCAACGATCCGGGCAGGAAGTCCATTTTTGCATGAAATATCGCGAAGACAAACCAATTTTACAGGCGCGTCCAAATCCGCGAACCACCCGTCCAATCAATTTTCCCATTCTAACAGTCATTCATCCGCCCAGCTCCGCAAGTGGCGCGGCTTTTTGTTCGCGCAAGTGTTTTTGGGCCTGGAGGAGTTCAATTTTTTGGGCGTCGGAAAGCCCGGGCGAGGCGGTCTTTTGTGTCAGCGCGGCGATTCGACGATCCAGGAATTGATTCCGCAATTTCAGGATGACGTCCGCCAATTGCTTGTCTGGATTTGGAATCTGTCTCTCCTGCGTGGCCGCTTCCGTAATGAGGCTGCGCATGCGGGCGGAGTCGGCCTTATCAAGAAACGCCGCCAGGTTTTGCCAGGCGCCGTCGTTATGGGCATGAAGCCGGGATTCGACGATTTGGCGAGCGGGCGCATTGGAAACCCACGCCGGATCGAGGCGGGAAGCCGCCCAACCGGCGAGTTCATCATGAACCAGAAGCAGTTTCAGAAGCCAGAATTCCTGTGGCGAAGGACGTTCGATCGTCTCCGACTCAGGATTCTCTTCCGATTCGTCCGCGGACGCTGTCTGAATACTTCCCGGACGATGCGCCACTTTGGCGAACTCCGCCCGCACCGCCTCCGGTGAAATGCCCAGGCGCAAAGCGGTCTTCTGCGCGTAAGTGTCCATCAGCGCCGGGCTGCCGGTCTTTTGGACGGCGCCGGCCATGCCGTGCAAAATCGCCAGGCGTCCTTTGTCGGTGGACTGGTCGTTTTGATTGCAAAGACGGTCGAGGTAATAGTCGAAAAAGCCCTTTGCGTTTTGGATCAATTCGCGAAATTTTTCGGCGCCGCCGGATTTGATGAAACTGTCCGGATCGTGGGGCGCCGGGACAACGGCCACGCGAATGGCCAGGCCGGATGAGAGCAAATGGTCCAGCGAACGCACAGCGGCATTCTGACCGGCTTCATCGGAATCGAAACAAAGCACCACTTCGGGAATGTAACGTTTCAAGATGCGCGCGTGCTGGTCGGTGAACGCGGTGCCCTGGGGCGCGACGATATTTTGCACGCCCGCCATAAAGCAGGCGATCAAATCGAGCTGGCCTTCGCAAATAATGGCAAAACCCGCATCCAAAATCGCGCGCTTGGATTTATCCAACCCGTAAAAGATTTTGCTCTTCGTAAAAATCGCCGTCTCCGGAGAGTTAACGTACTTGGCGGTTTTTTCATCGCCGGACAGGACGCGTCCGCTAAAAGCCACGACCCTGCCCTGCTCGTCGCAAATGGGGAACATGAGTCGTCCGCGAAACCGGTCATAGTAATTGCCGGTTTCTTCTTTTTTGACAATCAGGCCGGCTTTTTCGACGAGTGTCAGGTCGTAATTTTTTGATTTGGCCCAGTTGACAGTGTCATCCCAGCTTTCCGGGGCGGCTCCCAGGCGAAATAATTGGATGGCATCGGCGCTGACGCCGCGTTTATTCAAATAATCCCGGGCCATTTGTCCCGCGGCTTCGTTGAGGAGGCAACTGTGCCAGCGCTGGGCGATTTTTTCGTGAATCTCGAGCAGTTGATCCTTGAGGTGCCGCGCCTGTTGTTCGCCCGGCGAGGAGTCCATTTCGAGCGGAATTTTGGCCCGCTCAGCCAGGCGGCGGACGGCATCAGTGAAGCCGATGTTTTCGTACTCTTTAACAAAGGTAAAGACGTCGCCGCCTTTATGGCAGCCGAAGCAATGGAAAATCTGCTTGTGAGAATTGACGTTGAAGCTGGGCGTCTTTTCCTTATGAAACGGACAAAGGGCGGTGAAATTGGCCCCGGCCCGCTTGAGCGGAAGATAGGAGCCAATGACGTCTACGATGTCACTCGCGGCGCGAACGCGCTCGAGAGTTGCCTGGGAGAAACCGGCCATGCGGTCCGGCGCGATTGGCGCCGATCAATTTCCAATATGGATAACGGGTTGCGGTTTTTTCGGGGCATTCGCGCCACCGCTATCACCGGGACCGGTTTGAATCAGCAGGACGGCGAGATCATCCTTGATGTAAGGGCCCAGGAAGGACTGCTTAAACACGGAATCCTGGGCGGTATGCAAGTCGGGCATGTAATCGCCGCTGTAAATGCCGCCGCCGTACCAGCGTTCGTTGTACGCTTTTTTGGCGGCGATTTCCGCCGCCGTATACGACCTGGCATTGAGCAACGCCAGCACAAACATCGTCATGGAGGCGTATCGAATCGGTCCAGTGCACATGCCCAGATAATATTCGGAGCCGCCAAAAAGGCCACCGTTTTCGGCGCGCTTCCTGAAAGCCTTTTTTATGGGGGTAAAAATTAGAAACAGCACGATGGCGATGGACATATATCCGGCCACCGCGCTCAATACTTTGTCCATCTTCCATTGAGTGTTGTAAATCTGGGCAAGAAAACTGTATCCGAGGGCCCCCGCCACCACGATGGACAGCCATTGGACGGTGGGCATCAATTCACGGGTCATGCCGTTTTTACGCCCGCGAAAGACCCCAAAACCCAATAAAACCAGAATGGCCGCGTCGAACCAGTTAATCGGCAAAGTGTCTGATGCCAGAGATTGAGCTGCGGTTGCAATCATGAATTTATATGTCGTGGCTGATATCGCCTTAAAACCACCTGAAAAGAGCATCTTAGATGCCATGAAAACGGGTGAATAAGGGCCAAAACCGGCGAAATTGCGAATCCGCGAGGCCTCATCCTGCCCCTATTTGTGATAAGGAGAGTGCTCTTCGCACGTGGCGCAAGGCGTTGTGGGCTACTCTCGTTGCGCCGCTAATCGCGGGGCGGACTGCGTTGACTGAGACAATTGCCTTGTTCATCCGCACAATAAGATTTTTAATAAAGTCTGTCATGGCAAGAAACGTCGTTTACTTTGATTTGGAAACCCAGAAGTCGGCCGATGAGGTGGGCGGCTGGAACAATATCTCGAAGATGGGGATGAGCATAGGCGTGACTTTCAGCGCAGCGACCGGGGAGTATAAAATTTATCATGAGAAAACCGTGAGCGACTTGATTCGGGAATTGCAACGCGCTGACCTGGTGGTGGGCTTCAATAATCTGCGATTTGACTACGAAGTGCTGCACGGGTACACGCCGTTTGACCTGACCCAATTGCCAACGCTCGATTTGATGGTGGATTTGCAGAACAAGTTGAATCATCGATTATCGCTGGACTCGATCGCAACGGCGACGTTTGGCGTGGAAAAAACCGCCGAAGGATTGCAGGCGATTCGTTGGTACAAGGACGGCAGGCTGATGGACATTGCCGAGTATTGCTGCTATGACGTGAAGATCACCCGGCTGGTTCATGAGCACGGGGCCCGTCACAAACAAATCCAATACGCGAACCGGTTCGGCAAAAAAATGGCGGTGTCGGTCAATTGGTAATTCGGCGATGAAAATATCCGGAACGGTTTTCTTCGTCACGCTAACTTTTCTTTTGCCGGGCGCGGCCTTTGCCGGGGATACGGAGCTTGCCCGTACGCCGCCAATGGGATGGAACAGTTGGAACTGTTTTCGCCTGGACATCAGCGATCCGATCATCCGGGCGGAAGCCGCCGCCATGGCCACAAACGGAATGCGCGCGGCCGGCTATGAATATATTGTGATTGATGGAGGCTGGGAGGGATACCATGACACAAACGGGCTTTTTCATTCGGATGCCAAAAGGTTTCCGGACATGAAAGGACTGTGCGATTACATTCACAGCCTCGGACTAAAAGCAGGCATTCACACGAGCCCCGGGCCGACGACGTGCGCGGGGCATGAGGCCAGTTATGGCCACGAAAAGCAGGATGCCGAGACGTTTGCGAGATGGGGAATGGATTTCGTGAAATATGACTGGTGCAGCGCGGACAAGGTCTATCAGCCAAGTCAAATGCAAGCCGCGTACAGGAAGATGTCCGACGACCTGAAGGCCACCGGCAGGCCAATTGTGTTCAGCCTGTGTCAATACGGGATTCAGGACGTCTGGAAATGGGGCCAATCCGCCGGCGGGCAGATGTGGCGAACAACCGGGGACATCGCGGACAATTACAATTCGATGGTGCTCCATGGATTGGAGGAAAACGGCCTCGAACAGTATGCGGGACCGGGACACTGGAACGACCCGGACATGTTGGAAGTCGGCAACGGCAAAATGACCCAGGAAGAGTGGCGCACGCAAATGACTTTATGGTGCATCCTCGCCGCGCCGCTTTTTGCGGGAAACGATTTG
>DASYZW010000677.1:0-3149 GCA_035945915.1 Verrucomicrobiia bacterium
AACAAGGCTGTCATCGGACCAGGTGGAATAGCTGGCGAAGGGATGATCAAAAATCGCGTAGAAATAAATACTCCGGATGTCGCGCTGATTGACATGTTTACGGTTGCAGAAATAACCGCCCACGGACCAACCGCTCACGGCGTGATCAGCGGGGTCAATTTCAATTCCCGACGCGTCCGCGCCGTTGACATCGCTAGCGGCGTTGATGACCATCGTAGCCCTGCTCCGGCCGGGATAGGTGAACCGGCCGAAACCGGTGCGAAGGGTGGTCGTCAGTTCAGATTTGATACCGTTGTCAAAAGTGACGGCGTAATAGCCGGGCCGGGCGATTTCGTTCTGGTGCGAAAACGGCGCGGCAAACGTGGCGCGATTTTGAGGAGGCGTTGAGGGGATCTCGCCGGAAACCGGCATCATTCCGAAATCTTCACCGTAACTGCAACCGGCGCCGCTGATGTGGTCCACACTGAAGTCGGAAATGCGGCTGTCGTTGTAGGCGTAGCCGCCTTTGCGCATACCCATTTCGGTGTCCGGGCTCCATTGAATCATGCCAAATGGCAAAACGGGTCCGGGAAACAAGTTTGCGCCACCATCCGTCCCGCAAATCGGCGAGGCATACTGGACCAGATCCAATGTACCTGGAGTTTCCTGTGAAAGGGCACTGACCGCTGCGGCACAAATGAGGCCGGGAATGGAACGTAGGCAGCTAAAGCGAAATAAACAATTCATGTTGTGTGAGTTATTGCAAATAAAAAATTTGTGGGCTAAGGCGGTTAAAGTCAATGGAAACTATGGCCGATACGTGTATACTAAAGTGCAAATTATAGGAGAAAAAATGCTGGAAAACACAATGGACTTGAGGCACTTTGGCCGTTCTCTATGGGACTAAAGAAAATGACAGGCGCGATCGCTGTCTTGCTCGCGCCTGGACTGACGACTGCATTTGCAGGAGAAGCCGATATCAAATTGCCACAACTCGAGAGCGTTTCGTTAGGCGGCTTGAGCAGCCACTGCATTTTATATTTTGGCCTGGCGGTGTGTGTCATCGGCGCCCTGTTTGGCTTTTTCCAATACAAACAGACTTGCTCGTTGCCGGTCCATCGATCCATGAGCGATGTCTCGAACATCATTTGGGAAACGTGCAAAACGTATTTATTACAACAGGGCAAGTTCCTGGTCGGGCTTTGGATTCTCATCGCCGCCTGCATGGTCTATTACTTTATTGGTCTCCAAAAAGACGCTGTCGGCGACGTGGCGGTGATTCTCATCTGTTCCATCCTGGGAATCATGGGGAGCTGCGGCGTGGCATGGTTCGGGATTCGCATTAACACAATCGCCAATTCCCGTTCAGCCTTCGCGTCACTCAGCGGAGACCCCTTGAAAACGCTCTTTATCCCGTTGCGCGCGGGCATGAGCATCGGCCTTCTGCTGGTATGTGTCGAGTTATTCTGCATGATTTGCATCCTGGCATTTGTTCCATCACGACTGGCGGGACCTTGCTTTATCGGGTTTGCCATCGGCGAATCACTCGGAGCGGCGGCGTTGCGCATTTGCGGGGGCATTTTTACAAAAATCGCCGACATCGGCGCGGACCTGATGAAAATCGTTTTCAATCTTCCGGAAGATGATCCGAAGAATCCCGGGGTAATTGCCGATTGCACCGGTGACAACGCCGGCGATTCCATCGGGCCCACGGCGGACGGTTTCGAAACCTATGGAGTCACCAGCGTCGCGCTGATTGCGTTCCTGGCCCTGGCCCTGGCCGACTCGCCCACCCTTTGCGGCAAGTTGATCATCTGGCTCTTCGCCATCCAAATCCTGATGGTCCTGGCCTCGCTGTTTTCGTTTTATATCAATAAATTTGTCAGCACGGCGCGATTTGCCGGCAAAAAGGATTTTAACGCCGAAGGGCCGTTGACGGTGTTGGTCTGGATTACTTCCATCGTTTCAATTGGCGTCGTCGGGGTTGCGAGCAAATATCTATTGGGCGACTTTTCCATACCGGCGGTGGGCGCCGGGGCGGGTAAGTCACTACCCAACCTTTGGTGGATTCTCGCCTGTATCATTTCCTGCGGCATCCTGGCCGCCGCGCTCATCATGGAATTTACAAAAATATTCGTTAGCACGAATTCGCGACACGTCCGGGAAGTGACGACTGCTTCCGAGCAAGGGGGCGCATCACTGAATATTTTGTCGGGGTTTGTAACCGGAAATTTTTCTGCGTTCTGGATGGGCCTCGTCATCCTGGGATTGATGTTCGTGGCGTACTTGCTCTCCCAGCTAAATGAACTCATGGTCCTCATGCCGCCGCAATTCACCTTTGCCGCCCCGATTTTCGCGTTTGGCCTGGTGGCATTCGGGTTTTTGGCAATGGCGCCAGTCATTATCGCGGTTGACAGCTTTGGCCCGGTGACGGACAACGCGCAATCGGTTTACGAATTGAGCCGAATTGAATCACTTCCAAATATAAGCGCCGAAATTGAGCGGGACTTTAAATTCAAACCCGACTTTGGCGTCGCCAAACATGAACTGGAAAAAAACGACGGCGCCGGCAACACTTTCAAGGCCACGGCAAAACCGGTGCTCATTGGCACCGCGGTGGTAGGGGCTACGACCATGATTTTCGGCATTATCATGGTGCTCGAACAGCGCTTCGGCCAGGTCATCGCGCACTTGAGCCTTGTTCAGCCGCAGATTGTATTTGGTCTGTTGATGGGCGGCGCGGTCATTTATTGGTTTACGGGCGCCAGTACGCAGGCTGTGGTGACGGGGGCGTATCGAGCGGTCGTCTTCATCAAGGAAAACCTCAACCTGGAAAAGGAAACCGCCTCGATTGAGGATAGCAAAAAGGTCGTTGAGATTTGCACCCGCTATGCGCAACGCGGCATGGTGAATATTTTCATCGTCGTCTTCGCGTTCGCCCTCGGATTATCCTTCTTTAATCCTTATTTCTTCATCGGTTATCTCGTCGGCATCGCATTTTTCGGATTGTTCCAGGCGTTGTTCATGGTGAACGCGGGCGGCGCGTGGGACAATGCCAAGAAAATCGTTGAAGTGGATTTGAAACAAAAAGGCACCGACCTCCATGCGGCGACCGTCGTGGGCGACACCGTGGGAGATCCATTCAAGGATACCAGTTCCGTGGCGATGAA
>DASYZW010000678.1:0-4582 GCA_035945915.1 Verrucomicrobiia bacterium
CATCCACGACCTCAAAATCGTGGGGCCGCGGATACTGCTTTGTCAGTCCGGCGATCGCTTGCCCGGATCGCGCGCAACCGACCACGGTATGCCCCAGACGGATGAATTCCGCAGTCATGGCGCGGCCCAATCCGCGCGAGACCCCGGTGATCAATACGATTTTTTTATTTCCTGCCATGCTGCGACGCTTAACGGGAAGACCGAGCACGGTTCAAAACGCGAATCAAACGCGCGGATTAAACTTCGACTCTTCTTTGAGTTGTTCCCATAGCTTCTTTTCCCTATCGGACACATGTGACGGAACGGTAATTTTGGCAACCACAAATAGATCGCCCTTGCCCCCAAGCCCCCGGCCACGAACTCGAAGTTTTTGGCCGCTTTGCGTTCCGGACGGAATTTTGATATGGACGCGACTGTCCAGCGTGGGGACTGAGATTTCGCAGCCCAGAACAGCTTCCCACGGCGCCAATTCAGCTTCGTAAATGAGATTGTGCCCTTCGACCTCAAAATCCGGATGTTTGGCCAGCCGAACCCGCAAGTACAGGTCGCCTGCCTGGCCGCCGCCGGAGCCATGTTCGCCGCGTCCGGCGATCCGCAGGAGCTGGCCTTCAGCAACGCCAGCGGGGATTTTTACCTGGTGCGTCTCCGTTTTTGATCGATGGCGAACGCTTACGGTTCGAACGGCTCCATGCTCGGCTTCTTCCAGCGTGACCATGATATCTCCCTCAACGTCGCGCCCCCGCGCCGTGGTTTCTTCTTCAGCATTTCCAAAGCCTCCAAATCCGCCGCGTCTTCCGCCGGCTGATCCAAATAGTTGCTCAAAAAAGTCGCTGAAACCTGTCCCGCCAAATTCAAATTCAAACCCTTCCGTCCCGGGCCCGGCCCCTGCCCCGCTCCGTCCGCGCCCAGGCCTAAAACCGTCAAATCCAGGCGGCGGGCGAAACTCGGCGCCGGATTTCCAATTCGGCCCCAACTCGTCATATTTCTTCCGTTTAGCGGGATCGCTCAGGACCTCATAGGCTTCATTGATTTCCTTGAACTTTTCCTCGGCACGCTTCTTGTCTTTAGCGACGTCCGGATGGTATTCGCGCGCCAGTTTGCGAAAGGCCTTTTTGATTTCGCCTTCGCTCGCAGAGCGCGCGACGCCTAAAGTTTCATAATAATCTTTGTATTGGACGGGCATTGGGTCCTTAAAGCGTTAAACTTATCACTCCGAAAATAAGTGACAAGTGACAAGTGATGAGCATTGGGCAAAGTTTTTGGCCGGGACTGCATTCGACCTTGGAGCTTCCTGGAAAACCGGATTCCGCGCGCTCTACGCGCGGTCGCGGATCAACGCCATGCTTGCCGACCAGCTCAGTCTTTGGTGTTATCGACGCTGATGTAGCGGGTTCCCCCGATGTCTCCCTCTTTGCGCCACACCTTCAGGAGAATATATTTCCCTTTGGCGTTATTGCATAAATTTACGATCTGATCGGCATTGCCGGCGGAATGATGATCAACGGCGAGAATAACGTCCCCTTTTTGCAGGCCTGCCTCCGCCGCATGAGAATCCTGCGCCACGTCGGTCACGATCGCGCCCTGGATATCATCAGGGATCTGCAATTGCGACCGCAGATCCGAATCCAGGTCGCCCACGGTGACTCCGTCCAACGCGTCTGTTTGGTTCTGCTGCGGGGCACTCTGGGCAGCCTCCGACGGACGTTCGGCAAGCGTGACTTTCACGGTATGGGCTTGTCCGTCGCGAATAAATTTTATAGCGGCCTTGGACCCCGGCGCGCAATCAGCCACGGCAAGGAGCAAGTCATTTTCATCACCAATCGTCTCGCCATTGAATTGGGTGATCACGTCCCCGGACTGAATACCGGCTTTCTCGGCAGGGGTGCCTGGCTCGACGCCACCCACGAGGGCGCCATTTTCAGTGCTTAGTCCGAAGCTTTGCGCCAGCCCCGGGGTAATATCCTGAGGAAGAACCCCCAGGTAACCGCGGGAGACCCTGCCGCCGCTGATCAACCGTTCAGCCACATGGCGGGCAAGGTTGACGGGCACGGCGAAGCCAATGCCTTCACTGCCTTCGCTGCTGCTCTCGATAGCCGTATTAATTCCCACAAGCCGTCCTTCGGCATCCACCAGGGCGCCGCCGGAATTACCGGGATTAATCGCGGCGTCAGTTTGGATGAAATTCTCATATCCATTAAATCCCAGTCCGCTGCGGCCCAGCGCGCTTACGATTCCCATGGTAACCGTTGGAGTTTGGCCGGGCTGGCTAATATCGAAGGGATTGCCAATTGCCAGGACAATATCGCCCACGTCCAACTGGCTGCTGTCTCCAAGCGTAATGGCCGGCAGGCCGCTCGCGTCGATTTTCAGCACCGCCACATCGGTATCCGGATCGCCACCAATGACTCGCGCCCTGTATTCGTTCTTATTGCCCGTAACGGCGATTTTGATTTCGTCCGCATTGGCGATCACGTGATTAGCAGTCAAAATATAACCGTCCGCCGTAATGATGATACCGGAACCCAGCACCTGCTCACGGCGGGTCAACTCACGCTGGCCCTCATCCGGGTTTCCAAAAAACTGCTGGAAGAACGGATTCATAAATGGATGGGACTCGTGATAATGCAGGACGCGGGTCGAATAAATATTTACCACACTGGGCGAGGCGCGCTTAACGACCGGGGCAAAGCTGGTTAAACCGGAAGTCGAACGATTAATTGGAGTTGTATCCACGGCCATGGACGGAACCTGTTCTGTGGCCCGAAGCGACGATTGTAATGCGTCGGCGCAAAGGGCGACTACCAAAACGCCGGCGACAAATCCGGACACAAATTTTGAAAACTGTTTCATAGCTCTTCCTTTTAGCATTAATTATTCCCGCCCGGCAATATTTGCAAGGACAATTCCTGCTTACGGTCATTCAAAAACAATGAACGCAAAACAAACCCGAAAAACCGAGTTGCGGAGAAAGTCGGCCGGGGGTCCGGCTCTGAAACTTTCATTTTGGCGCCTGCGCCGCGAAGGCGACGATGGCGAGAAGCGACGAAAAAAATACCCGTTATCTATTTATTGGTCGTCCCATTGTTGGTCGCGGATTCTTCCATTTTTTGAAGGTCTGAGGCTTTGATCGTTTCAATCTTGGCTCCATTCTTCATGTCCTCGGCGCTCGGGACTTTAATGATGTCGCTCGTCAGCGGTTGGGCCTGCGGCGGAGCCGGACGCGCCTTGACACCGAGCAACTCGACTTCAAAGATTAACGTTTCGTTGGGACCCACCAATGGCGGCCGCCCATTTGGTCCGTAGGCGAGATTGGATGGCACATAGACATCCCACTTCGATCCGACTTTCATCTTCTCGAGGGCCTCGGTCCATCCGGGAATGACGCCCGTGACGGGGAATTCGGCGGGGCGCCCACGCTTAATGGAACTGTCGAATTCGGCGCCGTTCACAAATGTGCCTCGATAATTTACCGTAACCATATCATTGGGACCGGGGGTGGCGCCATTGCCGTCGGTAATGACTTTATATTGCAGCCCATCCGGAAGCGTAACGACTCCTGGCTCGCTCTTATTACGAGCGAGGAAAGCCTGGCCTTCCTGTTCGTTTTGTTGGCCCTCTGCGGCTTGCGCCTTTTGGCGTCCGGCCATGACAGTGCGCTGAAGCTGCATCAGTTCGGAGCGCATTTGGTCCTCGGTCAACAAAGTAGCGCCGCCGGACTGGGCGTCCTTTATACCGCGCAACATCATGTCGAGATCGACGTCCACGCCATTCTTTTTCCAACCGGTTCCGAAATACATTCCCATCGCATAACTTTCACGGTCTTTGTCGCTGCTCAAAGCGTTCGTATTGGCGGACGACATATCCTCGGCGTTTGTGGACGGGTTTGCGGCGCTATTGGTTGCGCCTGCGGTTGACGGAGCCTGCTGGTTGTTGCAGCCGGTTAAAAAAGCGGCAGCAGCCAAACCAATAGAAATCAAGATTGCATTTTTCATAGGTTAATCGAAACAGTATTTTGCAAATCCGGATGGCGAATTGCAAATTCATTTTTAATGAGTTTAGAATTGCGCCATTGGCAATTCGTGAGATCATGGGGCCTCATCGGAGCGTAGCTCAGCCTGGCTAGAGCACTTGCTTTGGGAGCAAGACGTCGCAGGTTCGAATCCTGTCGCTCCGACCATTTTACTGGCTAAAAGGCACGAAAACCGCCAAAAAACGGCCGCCTGGCGCCTGAGATTCTTCGTTGAACACCCCTGCGACTCCAAGCTTCCTTAACCCGGGCATTGGCGCGACCTAAACCGCCAGCTATGTCACTGGCACATATCCAGCTACGGTTACAGGGCAAGACGACAATTCGGTCGCATCAAGGGGAAAGGGTTAGTTATGACAAAAACACGACGGCAAACAACAGTTGCCGGCGCAAGCACTCGTTCGCAAGGCCACTGGCGGTCAGCCAGGCTGAATTCCAGAATGGAATTCGGCACACCACGCAGCCGCCGCCAACACGGCGATACTGCCGGCGATGATCGCAGGGCCCGCCGCAAGACCCGGGCGCGCCGGGGTTTCGCGGCAATGAATCCAAAAC
>DASYZW010000679.1:0-2453 GCA_035945915.1 Verrucomicrobiia bacterium
TTGGCCGAAAAAGAGCATCATGAATGAGGCGAATTGTGCGTATTCCTCTGGTGAGGCGGTTTGACCCTGACGCGCCTTTTCAAAAATCGCGGCGGCAGTTTTTTCAGCGCAGAAATCCGCAAAACAATGGTTCATGCCATGGTCCGAGAGGCGGCAGCCCTGCGAATGGAAAAAGTCATGTCGCTTTTTAAGAGCCGTCGTGAACGCCCCGAAACTGTTGACGTCCACGTTGCTGGCCGCGGCCAGACGCTCGATCCAGCGGTTAAATTGGGCCGGTGAATGAACCGCCAGCGCGTTATCCGGCCGAAAGGCCGGCAACATCTTCGCCGGGTGCCCCGACCGGGCAAATTCGCGATGGTCCGAAAGAGTATCCACCGGATCATCGGTCGTGCAGACGACTTTGACCTTAAACTTGTCCAGAATGCCTCTCGTCGTCAGCGCGGGCTTTGCCAGTTGTGCGTTCGTCTTCTCCCAAATTCTTTTGGCGCTTTTCTCATCCAGCAATTCATTGATTCCAAAATAGCGCTTGAGTTCCAAGTGGGTCCAATGATAGAGCGGATTCCGGAGTGTCTGCGGGACCGTTTTTGCCCACGCGAGAAATTTTTCGTAGGGGGTCGCATCACCGGTGCAAAATTTCTCGGATACGCCGTTGGAACGCATCGCCCGCCATTTGTAATGGTCGCCTTCCAGCCAGATTTCAAACAGGTTATTAAAGCTCCGGTTGCGCGCAATGTCTCCCGGTGATATATGACAGTGATAATCAAAAATTGACTGGGACTCGGCGAACTGATGGTAAAGCCGGCGCGCCGTTTTAGTGTTTAATAAGAAATCCTCGTGAATAAAAGGCATGGTCTTTGTTACGGCCAAGCTTAGACAAACTGTCGCGGTATGGCAATTTACGAATTCGCCGGTTTTGTCAAGCAGTCCCGTTACGGACAAACAAGGGCTTTAAATGTCGTTCGTACAAATTCTCCGTCACGTTTTTTGAGACAAATTCCTTGTTTTGCTTGAGCGCGTTGAGGTACCGATCGCCCATTTTGGCGGCGACTTTGTAACCCACGTGCAGCAACTGCCGAAGATGCGGGTTGTAGGAACTGTTTTTGGGATCATGCCGCAACGCCGCGACAAATTGTTCCGAGGTCCAGCCATTGACGCTTTCCTTTGATGGCAATTTCGCGGGGTCAATATCGATCACGGTGGCATAAGGCTCGCATAATTCGGTCAGGTGATCAAAAGCGCCTGCGTAAATCTCCCGCGCCAGGGCCAGCCCTTCGCCGCCCGATTCGGCCAGCCCGATGATTTCTTCCAGCCAGGTTGTTCCCGCCGTTTTTATGTGCAGCCCGGCATTGAACTTTTCCAGTGCCCGCCGCATCGGTCCGTAAATTGAGAATTTATCACTGCCTGAATGCACGCTCAGTTTCAGGTTCCTGGGTAGTTCGTATCGTCCCACCGCGAAGCGGATGACTGCGAGGTCGTCATTAAATTCCTTCTCAAACTTGGCCACATTGCCGGCGTAATCGACGCCTTTGTTAAATCGGCCCGTAAATTTAGGGGCGATCGTCTGGATGGGGACGCGCGTATCCGCTATGGCAGCCAGGATCACCAGCAACTCAACCGGAGTTTGCGGGGTATCGGTCTCGTCCATCGAAATCTCTGTGATAAAATGGCCTTCGCCTTTGGTTGAGGCAATGTGGCGGTAAATCCGCGAGCCTTCTTCCACGGCCAGCAGGTACTTGCCGGCGATTCGTTCGACGTCCGCGCGAGTGGTTTGAAAAGGTTCGGCGATGCCAGGAATTTCAATATTGCCGGTTAATTCCGGGTGCCGGCGCGCAAAATCCTGGATTGCGGCGGTGTCGGCCGCCTTGCCAATGGTGTCCGCAACGTCAATCGTATAGAAATCGGAATGCGGAATGAATCGATCCACGGTTTCGAGGCGAATATGGTCGGCGTCAACGTGGTACGCGCGTTTCCATCCTAAATGATCGATAGCTGCATCCGCGGCGTGACGCGCATCGGATGGACCCGAGCCGATAATGACATGCTCACGGTTGGATTTGTTCCAGACCGGAATGACTTCCGCGCCGTGTTCCGCCGCCATCATGCAGGCGCGCAACTGCGCCTCGGCCTGGCGACCGAAACGGTCGCCTACGCCAAACGAAAACTTTTCTAATGCCAATTTACCGTTGGTCTGCCCGTTTGAACTCATCTTCAATTATGGTGTGTAAATATAATATCATGTTAAAGGCAGGCCGGCAGTGCCCTATAGTTTGCAAACTTACGTGAAAAAGTTGCACTGGTGTTTGCAAAATGACAATCCACAATTTTGGCGATGCGCAATGAATAGTGGCATAAACCAGTTGTCTGAACGAGCGGAGGTGTGAGAATTAGATTTCAAAAATTATTGCTTGGCGCTTGAGGGGCGACCGCGTTTCCGCTACAACACTTGCCATTCC
>DASYZW010000680.1:0-3332 GCA_035945915.1 Verrucomicrobiia bacterium
GGCAATCCGCGCGCCGCGCGACTTCATGGCGCGGATTTCGGCGACGGTAATTTTTATGTCAGTTTGCACTGTTACAACCTCCGCGGGCGCTTTGTCATTGCGTCACGAGCCGGGGTCGAAACTCTTAAGCAACTCCCCCGCCGAAGTCATCGCCGTCCCGACTTTGCCGACCACGATGCCGGCGGCGTGATTGGATAAAATGGCGGCTTCCACCGGTGATGCGCCGGCGGCTATCGCCAATGAAAATGTCGCAATGACGGTGTCGCCCGCGCCGGAAACGTCGAACACTTCCTGGGCAACCGTCGGGATGTGAAAGGGTTTGCAGCCGCGCTGGCAAAGCAACATTCCCAATTCACCAAGAGTAATGAGCAATACCGCCGGCCGCAGTTCATTCAACAATCGTTCCGCCACCTGCATCAGGTTTTTATCGGCCACCGGGTCATTGTTGCGCGTTTCGTCCGGCAGATTCGCAAGCTCAAAAGCCTCCTTGCGGTTTGGTGTAATCAGCGAAAGGTTGCTCAAATTCAAGTGATGCACCGGCTTTGGGTCCAGGCTCAGCCAGATACCGCGTTCGCGGCAAAGGGTTTTGAGCGCGTTGAGCAATTCCTGTGTTACCACACCCTTGCCGTAATCACCCACGATCACGGCCGCCGCCTTGCTCAATTGGGATTTTATGGCGGCCAGTAATTGGTCGGTTAGTTTTCGGTCCAGTCCATCGCGTGTTTCACGGTCAATGCGCACGACCTGTTGTTTATGCGCGACGATGCGGGTCTTAACGCTGGTGTGTCGCGTGCGATTTTCGATTAAACCGCCGCAGCCGACCTTCTGTTCGCCTAAAAGCTTTTTCAACTGACGGGCCGCGGGGTCGTTGCCTAAAACGCCAAAAATATCCGTTGTGACATTCAGCGCGGTCAGGTTACGGGCCACGTTGGCCGCGCCGCCGGGCATAAAGCTTTCACTTTCGAAATCAACAATCGGCACCGGCGCTTCCGGGGATATCCGGGCGACGTTGCCCCAGATAAATTGGTCCAGCATCACGTCGCCCACCACCAACACCCGCGCTTTGCCGGCGGCGGACAGAATTTGGCGAGCACGGGAGACCGGAATGGATTGGGGTTTCATCGTGTCTTCAATCGAGAAATGCCGTTAAAGGGCTGGTTGCGCTGGCTGTTTCGCTCTGCTGCGCGAGGCCGGATTCAAATGCCGCCCGCCCGGCCTCAACCGCCATTTTGAAAGCGATGGCCATTTTGTTCGGCTCCGCGGCCACGGCAATCGCCGTGTTGACCAGCACAGCGTCGGCGCCCAGTTCCATGGCCTCAGCCGCGTGGCTGGGCGCGCCCAAGCCTGCATCCACCACGACCGGTACCGTGGCCTGCTCAATGATGATGCGAATCTGGTCGCGTGTTTGAAGCCCGCGATTGGACCCGATCGGCGAACCCAGCGGCATGACCGTCGCCACGCCAACATCCTGCAGGCGCTTCGCCAAAACCGGATCTGCGTTGATGTAAGGCAGCACGGTGAACCCTTCTTTGACGAGGATTTCCGCCGCGCGAAAGGTTTCGACCGGGTCGGGCAACAAATAGCGCGGATCCGGATGGATTTCCAGCTTTACCCACTTTGGCAGCCCGGCGGCAGCCGCCATTCGCGAGAGGCGCACGGCTTCCTCCGCATTCATTGCGCCGCTTGTGTTGGGCAGCAATAGAAATTTCTTTGGATCAATGTAGTCGAGAATGTTGGCAAATGGATCACCTTTACCCGACAAATCCGCCCGGCGCAGGGCCACTGTGACCATTTCAGCCCCGCTGGCCTCCATCGCCTCGCGCATGGCATCGGGCGATGAGAATTTTCCCGTCCCCAAAATCAGGCGCGACCGGAAAATCCTACCGGCTATGACCAATGGCTGATTCGACAATGACATCGCCAAAAGTGTAGAAAACCGGGGTCATTTGTCGAGGCGAACAAAAATGAGACCTCGCTGGCTTTTTGAATTGAAAACACTCTTCTATTTGCCCGGTTGGGTCTAATCTGGCACATTCCGTGGCTCCCGGCGGCACAACGCATCAACACCGTGACTGGTCAACTTCAAGAATGAATAAGATCAGGCGCATTTTCGGAAGTTTGTTCTGGTTACCCGCGTGCCTTGCGGTTGCAATGAACCATGGCGGTCATGCCGCCGAGATAGGTGCGATGCAGTGTGAATATCGGGCCAATCCCCGGGGAATTGATAATCCCCACCCGCGATTGACCTGGACGATTATTTCAAAACGGCGCGGTGAAGTTCAAACGGCTTACCAGATCCTCGTTGCATCAAGAAAGGACTTGCTAACACACAACAATGGCGACCTGTGGAACAGTGGCCGGGTTGTGTCGAGTCAATCAGTTGACATTGAATATGCAGGCGCGCCGCTGCGATCCCGCAATATCTGTTTCTGGAAGGTGCGCATTTGGGATCGTGATGGAAAATCGTCCGATTGGAGTCCCGCGGCGGCCTGGAGCATGGGCCTCCTCGAATCGTCCGACTGGCACGGGCAATGGATCAGTGACCCGGTCCTCGCCGACCCCGCGAACCGGCCGTTGACGCCGATCCATTGTTATCGGAGCCAATTGGCATCCAGTCCGGACGCCGCCAAATGGATTGTTCTCGACCTTGGCACAGCCAAGCCAATGGATGCTGTGGATATGATTCCGGCGCGTCCAAGCGATGAGAACAGCGATTTTCGCACCGCGATGTTTCCGATTCGTTTCAAGATCGATACCGCCCGTACCACTGATTTTAGCGACGCCCGGCTGGTCGTGGATCAAACGACCTCGGATTATCCAAACCCTCGGGGCGATTCATGCCATTTTTCTTTTTCCAGTTCTGTCACAGCGCGCTACGTGCGGCTGACAGTCACGCGCCTGTCTTGTTGGGATGCGCGGGATTACGGCCTGGCTTTGGGTGGCATCCTCGTGTCCGACCACGGACGCACCATTTCCACTGGCGCGCAGGTGAACTGCTCAGATTCAATGGAAACAGAAGCCTGGTCCAGGCGATTTCTCACAGCAGGCAAAGCAACCGTCGCTCTTGCCGATAACTCACCGACTTTTGCCGCTGGAATTCCCGGCGTTCAGTCAAAATTCACAGTTTCCCGCGCGCCCATGCTGCGTCGGGAGTTCGACCTTCCCGGACGTGTGGAGCGGGCGACATTGTACGTTACTGCGAGGGGCCTTTACGAAGTTCATATTAACGGCCAAAGAGTCAGCGACGAATTACTCGCGCCCGGTTTCACCGATTATAATGCGCGGATCCAGTATCAGACCTTCGACGTGACCGCTCTTTTGCACCATGGGCC
>DASYZW010000681.1:0-6787 GCA_035945915.1 Verrucomicrobiia bacterium
GTTCCATTGGAACCCACGCGAGCGCCTGCCATGTCATTGACAAAGCCCGCGATGTAGGCGGCGCTTTGACCGGACCCGATCCGGATGGTGTTGTTTTCGCCTGACTGGCCGACATTGCCGATGTCGATGTTACCGCTTTCCTGTCCGGAATAATCGTGGCCGGCCTGGTATCCCACGGCGATGTTGTTTGAGCCGGGGAAAGAATCCAACGCATAGGCGCCGACGGCCGTGTTTTGGGAATTGGTTCCATTGAAGTACAATGCATTCACGCCGACGGCCGTATTGTGCGAACCGCTCGTATTTTCGACCAAAGCATAATGTCCTACGGCGGTGTTGTCCGAACCGTTTGTGTTGAAATATAACGCACCGTTTCCGTTGGCCGTGTTGCCGGAACCGGAGGTGTTGTCCTGGAGCGCCGCATAGCCGTTGGCCGTGTTGTAATCGCCGCTACTGTTGACGCTCAGGGCAAGGGAACCTACCGCGATGTTCTGGATACCCGCGTCGGCGGCGGGATTGCCGGCGGAAGAGCCGACGAACAAATTTGCCGCGCTATTGGAAAAATAAAAAATCGGGCTGCCGCCGGCGGTCAATTGAATATTGGTCAGACCGCCGCCGTTGCCGTTGATGACGCCGGCGATCCACGTCGATGCCTGGACGCCGGGCGTCCCGATGCGAATGACGTCATTCTCGGCGGCCACCCCGGTGTTACCGATATCAATGTTGCCGCTTTCATTTGCGGTAAACGCGCTGCCGGCGTTAAAGCCCAGGGCAATGTTATTGGTGCCGCCAGCCAGGCTGGTTAAGCCAAGATTATCTAAAGTGTTTGCGCCCGCCGCCGTGTTGTTGTGGCCGGCGCGGTTGTCGAGAAGCGCACTCGAGCCGACGGCCGTGTTCAAGGAACCGCTCGCGTTGAGTCGCGCCGCGCCGCCGCCGATGGCCGTATTCCAGTTGCCGCTGGTATCGTTCGTGATCGCGAGGACGCCTTCGGCGGTGTTCCAGAATCCGCTGGTAGTCGCACTGCCCGACGGTCCAACGAAGAAGTTGTCGCCGCCGCCGCTGGTATTGCCAATACTGGTCAATTGCACCGCGTTAAGATTAGTCAGGCCGGCGCCGTTGCCGTTGACGACGCCGGTGAGATCCAGCGAACCAAGCGTCACGGTTGCTTCGTTGTTCGTGACGAGCGCCGGCGGCAATTGTGAAAGCGGCACGATGCCGTTCAATTGTGCCGTTGAGATCGCGCCGGTTAGATTGCTGGCCGTGTTGGCAAAATAGGCAGAGGCGGCATAGGGCGTGGCTGTGACGTTTTGGGGCGGATTGAGCGGCGCAAACCCATTCACGCCATCATTGAACCAAATCATGAGTTGCAGGTTGGTGGCAGTGGCAAAAACAGTGGCCGGGATACCCGTCATGTTGGCCAATGCGGTATTGCCCAAAATCACGGTGAACAATCCCTGGCTCACCGTCACACTCACCGCGCTCGATGGTTCGCTTCCGTTCACGCTCGAGCCGTCATTGCTCCAGGCGGTGGTATAGACCGGCGATGGCGGTGCGATCGTTACGGTCGCCGTGCCGCTGTAGCCGCCGCCGGGGGCCAATACCGTGATGCTTGTTACTTTGCCTCCGCTGATATTGGCGCGCGCTGTCGCGCCGGCGCCGCCTCCCCCGGTAATGGTCACCACCGGCGCGGCGGTGTAACCGCTGCCGCCGATATTGACGGCGATGGAACTGACAAATTCGTTTGGCGCCGCTCCGCCCATGGTGGCTGTGGCTGTGGCCGGTTGACCGTTTGTGCTCGTCTCGAGCGCGAATTGGAATTGTCCGGCGCCGTCAAAGTTTGTGCCGTTGTCTGTGACCAGGCCCTGGTATGTAATAGCCGTGTTCTGGCCAGAGGCATTGCCTGGAGCGTGGATTAGGGCTGAAAATAGCAATAGTGCGCAAGCAATTCGAAGGATCAGATTCATAAGGTTTTAAAAGGAAACGGGTTAACGTCGCTAACTCACTCTAATTTCTCAGAAGAGCTTTGATTAGTCAAAGAAAATTGAAAAAATAGCGAGCTGGCTGGGACCGCCATTTCAAAACCCCGGGGTGCGCCAGTGGTCGGGTTTTTAAGGTTACCGCCAAAAATGCTTCGGATATTTTCGGGCCAGTTCGGATTTAATCTTCGGATAATGCTCGCGCCAGAAATTCGCGATGTCCTGCGTCACCTGGATGGGTTTCATTCCGGGCGTCAGGATATGCACGGTCACGGGCACGCGGCCCATGGCGATTTTTGGCGTTTGAGTCACATCGTAAAGTTCCTGGATACGAATGGAGATAAATGGCGATTTGCCATTTTCATACGTCACTTTGGGTGTGCGTCCGTTGGGCAGGGACAATCGTTCGGGCGCGTGTTTGTCTAAAAGCTCACGCTGAGCGTGCGACAACCACGACGCAACGACGGGCATCACTTCGCGTTCTTTGATATCTTTGTAACTGACCGCGCCGTGGCAAAGTTGTTCGATGACGTGGTGCCTGTCTTCGTCGTTGAATGGCGGCAATTGAAGTTCGGGACAATTTTTGCAAAGAAAATTCAGGCGCGCCAGCCACTGTTGCACGCCATGGTCCCAGCCGGGCAACGGCAATCGATCGGCCAGGATTTCACCCGTTAAAATTCGGGCCGCGGCATCGGCCGGCGGCGGGTCCACGCGCCGCGCCGAAAGCGCCAGCTCCCGAAACCGCAATAGCTCCGCCGCCACGACCCGCTTCTGGGTCGCGTCAAATTGCACGCGCAATTCGGACGAAATATCGTCGGGAAAAAGCTCGCGCAACCATTCGACTTCAATGGCTGTGGCCAATGACAGGATGGTGTTGACCTCTTTGTCGCGGGTCTCGACTTCGCGAATTTCCGATGCCACGAACAGCTCCGCGTGTTGCACCATGCTTTCGCGCGCCAGGACGCCGCGCCGATTGTGGACCAGGTCGCACCGGAGCGTGCCCTGGTCCAGGCGCCGGGCAACGCGATCGCTAAAGCCGATGAGAATGCATTTCTGTAGCGCTTCATCTTTCACCTCGCGTGGGGCGGCATCCAGCCGCTCGCGCCCGGCGATGCGAAGAAATTGTTCCAGCAAGGGCCCAACCTGCCGGGCGGTGACGGCGTGAATGCCGAGGCGGCGACAGGCGTCCAGGCGGAATTGGTTTTTGGCGGCGTAATTCCAGGCGCGCATCAGGATCCAAAAATCGGATGACGCCTTGCCGCCGAGCAGATCTTCGCGGGCGGAATTGGTCTCACGGTCCACGTTGCGAAGAAGCAGGTCTCGTCCCTGGGTGAGCGCCGCCACGAGCGCTGCCTGATAGACGCAGCCGTATTCCTGCGCCGCCAACAACATCCGCGAATATCGCGGATGCAACGGGAATGCAAGCATCTTGCGGCCGACGGAAGTGATTTGCCGGGTGACGGTCGGTAAATTTTTCGGATCCGGATTATTGACCGATTGCGTTCCGCTCTCCGATCCCACAGGGCGGACGGCCAGCGCCCCGAGATCGCAAAGCAATTCCTCCGCGTGCGCCAGCGAGATTTCATCGGGTTTTTCCAGCCACCGAAACTTTCGCAGGTCCTCCACGCCGGCGGCTTTGAGGGTGAGGACGACTTCAGCCAAATCGAGCCGTTTGATTTCCGGCAGTTCGCGCGGCGCGCGATGCGAATGTTCGTCGCGCGACCAAAGCCGCTTGCAAACGCCCGGCGCCGTGCGCCCGGCGCGACCGGCCCGCTGGTCCGCCGAGGCCTGTGAAATGCGCTCAATCAGGAGTGTATTAATTCCGCGATTGGCATCATAACGCGCCATGCGGGCCAGCCCGCTGTCAATCACCAGGCGGACGCCGTCAATCGTCAATGACGTTTCCGCCACGTTGGTGGCGACAACCACTTTGCGCCGGTCATAACGCGCCACCGCGGCATCCTGGAGTTTTGGCTCCAGCTCGCCATGCAACGGCAAAAGAATAAATCCTTTGGACTCTGACGTATTCCGGATTGCCTCGATCG
The DNA here is from genome assembly GCA_035945915.1 of Verrucomicrobiia bacterium. Lineage (GTDB taxonomy): Bacteria > Verrucomicrobiota > Verrucomicrobiia > Limisphaerales > UBA11358 > UBA11358. The sequence goes on from DASYZW010000681.1 coordinate 4,019, forward strand.
TTTGGGAAATTTCAAAACTGCCCGGCATAAAAACCAGCGTGTCCCCTTCCCCGCCGGATTGGACGTACTGTGAAAACGCGTCGGCTGCCTGTTCCCAAACGGGCCGTTTATCGTTGTAAGAAGGTTGCGCGGCGTACTCGATGTCCACCGAAAATTGCCGGCCCTGGGACGAGAGAACCGAGCAATTCGATTTCTTTCCGCCCGGCCTGGCGTTGTCGGTATTGAGATAGTTTTTCAATTCGTCTGCGTCCAACGTGGCAGACATCACGACCAGGCCCAGGTCGGGTCGCGATTGTTCCTGCAAATCCAGCGCCCGGGCCAGCGTGATGTCGCCGTAGAGATGTCGCTCGTGAAATTCATCGAAGATGAGGACCGCGACTCCTTTCAGCGATGGGTCCTCGATCATTTGGCGGAGCAAAACCCCCTCGGTGACAAAACGGATTCTCGTCCGCTCAGACGTGCAGTTTTCAAAACGAATCTGGTAGCCAACCTCCTGCCCGAGCGAAACGCCCAGTTCTTGCGCGACCCGGGAGGCCAGCAATCGCGCCGCCAGCCTGCGCGGTTGCAAAATAACAACCTGCCCGGCTTCGAGCAGGCCGCGTTTTAAAAGCATTTGCGGCACCTGCGTGGATTTTCCCGAACCCGTCGGCGCTGATAGAATCAATCTGGAATCAGACTTCAACCGCGAAATGATTTGTTCCTCGATGTCGTAAATCGGCAACATGGAAATTTAAAAGTTAAAAGGAAAAACGAAAAAGGGAACTAAAATGAGCCGCTAAGCCTGTCCCGGGGCGCTTCAATGAATGAAGGCTTCGCCTTGCCAGCGATCAAAGCAGCTTGATCTTCTCACCCGGTTGTTCACTGATCGTGCTGCCCTGCGCCATTTGGACAATATCTCGAATCCGGATGGCATCCGCCTTCCTGTGGCCGTGGCTTTTCATTGGATCTGTGCCACCGGTGGATTCAATCAGGACATCCGCCCAAAATACGCCGGTGCGGATATGGACCGACGCAACCTTCGAAATACTGATGCTCATCTCGTCCTTGCGAAACCAGGAACGCTTGCGGCGGATCACGGCTGTTTCCGTGATTTCAATAAACGTGGGAAATAAAAAATTCCCGCGAGTCCATCGGCTTGCTTTGAACGTTTCTGACGCCATGCCGTAATGTCACGCAGGTCAAGGGTTTGGGCAAATGGAAATATGCAAGCCGCTTAGGACCAGCGATTTGTGAATAAAAATATCAAACTTCAAAGGGCCATTCCGGGCTGAATCTCCGCATCGAGCGGAGTGGTAACGGTACCGAAGCGGATCTTTCGTTCGGCAAGAATTCCGATCATGGCCGCGTTGTCAGTGCAAAACGTTCTTTCCGAGAGTCGCAATTCGAATTTATTTCGTGCGCACGCTTGTTCCAATTTGTGGCGCAAAGCCCGATTGCACGTGACGCCGCCGGAGGCGGTAACGCATCGGACGCCGGTCCGCCTGGCCGCCCGGATCGTCTTCGTTACGAGCACATCCACGATGGCTTCCTGTATGCCGGCGCACAAGTCGCGGATTTTTTTTGGGTCATTCAGCAATCCCGGATTGTCGCGCAAAAAATAGCGCACCGAGGTTTTTAATCCGCTGAAGCTGAAATCGTCGCCCGGGTCATCCATGAGCGGGCGTGGAAAATCAAATGCCTTCACGTCGCCCCCATCGGCGAGTTTATCAATTTCCGGGCCGGCAGGATAAGGCAGGCCAATCAATTTGCCGGTCTTATCGAAACATTCTCCCGCCGCGTCATCGAGCGTCGATCCAAGAACCTGATGCTTCAATTCGGATTGAACATGCACCAACAGCGTATGTCCGCCGCTTACGATCAATGAAACATTGGGCTGGAAAGATTCGAATTTCCCGATCCAGGGCGAGTAAAGATGCGCCTCGTGATGGTTAATTCCGATAAACGGTTTCCGCAGGGCAAACGCCATCGACTGCGCGGCTTTGAAGCCAACCAGCAGCGCGGTTGGCAGTCCCGGTCCCTGCGTAGCCGCGACGGCTTCAATGTCCCCGGCTTGCGCATGCGCATCTGCAAGCGCGGTCCGGGCGACGGCTGGAAAATTTTTTAAATGCTCGCGCGCCGCAAGCTCCGGCACGACACCGCCATATTCCGCATGCAAAGCGATCTGTGAAGAAACAACGTTCGATAAAACGACGCCGTCGCGTACAACCGCCACGCTCGTCTCATCACATGAAGTTTCAACGGCAAGAACGGTCATTGGATCAACGGATTTTGAGACCATTGGATTGTTGAAAGTTATCCGATACTCCAATGGTCCGCATTTTATTTGGCCGCCATTTTTCCGGGATTCGACATTCCACTGTAAATCAGGATGCCCTTGAGCAAATCTTCCGCGCGATCGAGTTGCGTATCCCTGATCTCTTCCGCCTGGAGCCGATTGGTCTCGTCCAGCGTCGCCAGCCCGCCGGGCGCCCGTTTCAGGATCAGCGCCGCTTCCTGCTCATCCGTCATTGGTACAACGATATCCGGGGTAATGCCGTGTTCGTGAATAACCCGATGGCTCGGCGTATAATACTTGGCCGTTGTCAATTTTAGCGCCGAGCCGTCGGGAAACGGAAAAATACTCTGGACCGAACCCTTGCCAAACGTTTTCTCGCCCAATACGACCGCGCGATGCAGATCCTGGAGGCATCCAGTCACAATTTCCGCGGCGCTCGCCGTGCCGAGGTTGACCAACACCACAATCGGCGCGCCCTTAAGCTGGTCGCCATG
>DASYZW010000682.1:0-1839 GCA_035945915.1 Verrucomicrobiia bacterium
GGCAAAAATATGCTTTTGGTCCAACAGGATTTATTGTCCTCGTCAATTCAACCCAATAAACCAATGAACGTTCAGATTCATTTGCCCTCAAACCGCCGAATAAAGTGCAAAACTCAATCCGGCAAAGGTTTTACACTGATCGAACTTTTGGTGGTCATTGCCATCATTGCAATCGTGGCGGCGATTCTTCTGCCGGTTCTATCCAAGGCCAGGCTCACCGCAGAACGCGCCCAGTGTATGAACAATCTGAAACAACTGGCCTCCGGGATGATCACCTTTACCGGCGACAACAACAATGCGTATCCTCCCGCATCCTATTGGTGCAATGCCGGGACGGTCACCTGGGATACCTTGCTTTACAACTATACCGGCGGAGGCAGCGGGGTCGCCCCGGACGCCTTGTCTGTCTCGGTGTATGCGAACGATCCTGCCACGGCCGCCGCCATCGGCGGTACCATGGGACTCAAAATCTGGACCTGCCCTTTCGACGCCACCCTGCCAAAAGTGACCTATATGTCAGGCCTTAGCATTAGAAGCTATTCAATGGTTGCCGCCGGGCAGGGTTATGGAACCGGATGGGATGTGCCCATCGCCAATGGCTTGACAAGTGTCAACAGCCCCGGCTTTGAGGGCGTGGGAATTAGTTGGGTCGACGACAACGCCACGAAAGTGAATTGGAATCCACCCGGTTATCCGGAGTCGGTGGTCCGTCACCCGGCCACGACCCTGATGTTCGTCGAACTGGCTAATAGCCAGAATGCCGCGGGAAATTCCTGGACGAGTTTTTGTTTTGGTCCCTACCAGGCATCACCCAACAACGGTCTCTACCAAATTGAAGCCCGCGTCCCCTCGAGCGCCCAGTACCTGCAAGGCACCGGTGCCAGTGAGGGCGACCAATTATATCCAAATCAGGCCAACCGGTTTAACTATGCTTTCCATGACGGCCATGTCGAGTTGTTGAAATATCAGCAAACCATCAACGCAAAGACGCTGCCGGGGGGCGTTATAAATCCCGCTCCCAGTGGTATGTGGAGTATTATGACCGCGGACTAACTTTTCAAATGCTCCTGCCCTTTTCCGGGAACCGCGTGGACTCCTTGCCATTCCAGGGATATACCCGGCGGTGATTTTCCGCCCGCATTTGTCATGCTCCCCCTAAAAATGATCATAAAAACTATTCCCCTAATTCGTCTTCTCCTCGCCGGCGCTTGTCTGGCGTTCATTTCCACCCGCCTCATGGCCGCGGATTCCCCGCGGGAACATCTTTCACTCGATACGAATTGGAAATTCCACCTGGGCGACGATTGGCCGGATGCGCTGCATCTCGAAAATTCCGGGACCGGTTCCGGACCGGCGTCGAATTATTTTTCCGACGGCTACTGGCGCTCGGTCAATCTGCCGCACGATTGGGCCGTCGAACTGCCCTTCGATCCCGCGGCCGATGGCAGCCATGGTTTCAAGGCTCTCGGACCGAACTTTCCAACTAACAGCATCGCCTGGTATCGCCGCGCCTTCGAATTGCCAACGGAGGACCGGGGCAAGCGCATCCGGCTGACGTTTGATGGCGTATTCCGCGACACAACGGTGTGGGTCAACGGCTGGTGCGTAAGGCGCCATGAAGGGGGTTACTATCCGTTCTCCGAGGACATCACGGACTTATTGAGGTTCAATGGCGCCAACGTTATCGCCGTTCGAGTAGACGCGACGAAAACCGAAGGCTGGTTTTACGAGGGCGCCGGCATCTACCCCCACGGTAATCAAATCCGGTCCAGACGAACGCGCCAGAAAGCCAGGGCCGGACGGCGAAGAAGCTCCACCAGCTTTCCGCAGTGGTCGTCC
>DASYZW010000683.1:0-5348 GCA_035945915.1 Verrucomicrobiia bacterium
GACCGTTTCCAGCCGCGGGTTCTTGTTAAATTTTAGTTCAACAAGCGCCGACGGCCTCGTCGGATACGACGACTACCAGAATGACGACTTGTGACGCGTTTTTCAACATTTTCAATTACCCTAGCGGAATTTCCGTTCCCGTCAAGCCTTCTTTTTTCTCAACGTCGGCTATATACTTTTTTGTGGCCGCGGGCAATTCGTTCCAAATCCACAGCGCGAGGCCGCCGCCAATAACGGCGAATGGAACAATAAACAGCGGCCACCATTCCCAGCTCCGGGCAAAGCCGAAAATCGGAACAACCTGGTGCGGTCCGGCGGCGGCTTCGGGAATCAAGTAACCGATGCACAATGACTGTAGGCAACTGCCCAGGTAGGCAAAGGCGTCCACTATGCCCGAGCACGTGGCGGTCGCTTTTCGTCCGCCAAAATCCGTCGCCGCTGTGCCGGACATCAGCGAGGTAATGCCGATGGAAGCCATGACAATCGCGACTGCAGACCACCCGACTGCCACGGGTGAAGCTAATAGATACGCCGCCATGATGATGGACAGGGCCAGTACCAATCCGCAAAGCATCGCCGCCGGGGGGCCGCGCCGCGATTGAAAGACTTTATCGGAAATAATGCCGCCGGCGAAGCCTCCGATGATGCCAAAGATGCAGGTGAACCAGCCCCAATGTTCTCCGAAAAACGCCGCGCCCGGCTGGGCCACCTGGTGCGAAAATATGGAGTACCAATTCAGGATGCTGTAACGGAAAACACCCGAGGTCAGTTCGACAAACGCAATCATCAGCATTAATGGGCTGGCAAAGATTTTTCCAAGCAAATCGAAGACCGAAAACTCAATGTGCATCTGGCCAGACGAGGCGTCGCGCGTGTCCAGATGCGGAAATCCCGCCTGCTCGGGGGTGTCCTTTATAAGCCACATATCTAAAAGCAGCCAAAACACCAAAATCGCTGCCGGGACAAAGAATACGGCCCAGGTGGCATCCACGGGTTGGGAGGAACCGAAGAACCGCTTGAAAACATTACCCGCGGCCCCTGCTTTGGTGAATGACACAATTGAAGCGCTCCAATCGAATGCAAAATAATTTCCCGCGGATATAAAGGTCCCAAAAATGGCGCCAAATATTCCGCGTTCCCGCACATGAAACCAATACGCCTTGATTTTAATAATGGACATCGCGCCGTAGCTCTGAAAATACATGTTAACCGAATAGAGGATCGAATACGCGGCAACCAGGTTGACTTTCCAATGCCGGACAACGATCAGCCACGTCAAGAGTCCCAGGGCCGCATTCGCCAGCGCCGCACCGGCGGCAGCAATCAAAATTCCATTTTTACCGCCGATTTTTTTGTCGATGAGAGGCCCGTTAATGAGGAAAGACAGTGCGTAAGTCCACGTCCCGGCGGCGAAAATCACGCCAAGATTTTCGTTGGACATCAGGGATCCAAGGGCGCTTTTGGCCACAATTAAGTTAAAGCGGCCCATGCACAAAAACGCGTAGGTCATGCCAAGGGGCAGCCAATTGATGAACCTCCGCGTTACAAACCAACGGCTATGACCGATGGGGTTGCTGCAGAAATAGGCGAAAATCACCGCCGCCAGGCAAAGCGGTATCGTGAGGGCGTAAAAGTGGTCCGGCACCATGTCCTGTCCGAAGAAAAACAGAGCCGCACTACAGCGTCAACGTTTAAGCGGGATGGCGGACAAATATCTCCGCCGGCAAACGCCGGGAAGTACCGCGTCAACATGCTTGCCGCTGGGGGTTTTATTTTCAATAATCCGCGCCATGCTTGATATTAAACTCATTCGGGAGAAACCTGATTTTGTTCGCGACCGGCTCGCCAGGCGCGGGGCAGGGGATGAAGCTCGGATTGATGATCTGCTCAAGTTGGATGAAGAACGGCGGAAAATCCTGGGAACGGTCGAAACACTCAAAGCCCAGCGAAACCGCGTTTCAAAAGAAATTGGCGCGTTAATGGGCCAGAAGAAAACGGCCGAGGCCGAGGCCAAAAAAATTGAAACGCGCGACCTGGGCGATCAAATTGCCGCATTGGATAAACAAACGGCCGAGGTAGACGCCCGGCGGGATGCGCTGATGCTTCAATTGCCCAACCTGCCTCACGAATCGGTCAAAATCGGGAAATCAGCCGACGACAATCCCGTGGTCCGGACCCACGGCGAAAGGGCGAGTTTTTCATTTAAGCCAAAATCACATGTCGAACTTTGCGAAAGCTTGAAGCTGGTAGACTTTGCCCGAGCCGCCAAGCTGTCTGGCAGCGGTTTCCTGTTGTATACCAATTGGGGCGCCAGGCTGGAACGGGCCTTGATTCAGTTCCTCCTGGACCTCCACGTACGCGAGCATGGGTACACCGAGGTTTCGCCGCCATTCGTCGTTGGACCGCAGTGTCTTGAGGGAGTTGGCCAATTCCCAAAATTCAGAGACCAATATTACGGCGTGGCCGAAGGTGATGATCGGGATAAATTGGGAAAGCTCTACCTGGTGCCCACCGCCGAGACTCCCGTTGCAAATATTCATCGAGAAGAAATCCTCACCGAAAAGAGCCTGCCGATATTGTACTGCGCTTATACGCCGTGTTTCCGTGGCGAAGCCGGCGCCGCTGGTGTCGGAACGCGCGGCATGATCCGCGTCCACCAATTTGACAAGGTGGAATTAATCAAGATTGTAAAACCGGAAACCGGCTACGATGAACTGGAAAAAATGGTGGCCAACGCTGAAAAGGTCCTGCAATTGCTCGGCCTGCATTACCGGGTTATCCTTCTGTGCACAGGCGATATGGGATTTGGAAGCGCCAAAACCTATGATATCGAGGTCTGGGCGCCAGGGCAGGGGGGCTATCTCGAGGTGTCGAGTTGCTCCAATTGCGAGGATTTTCAATCGCGCAGGATGAACCTGCGTTTCCGGAGCGAAACCGGCGAGAATAAATTTCCACATATTCTCAATGGCAGCGGGACCGCGCTGGCACGGTTGTTTGTGGCATTGATTGAAACCTGGCAGCAAGCCGATGGAAGTGTTCTCATTCCCGCGCCGCTTCAACCGTACTTGAGGACTGACAAAATCAACCCGGCTGCCGCATAAGACGGCTCGGCTGCTCAAATTCATTATTTCGCTAATGACGAAAGCTCTCCAAAACGTTGGCGGTCTTGAGAAATGAACATTCTGCTCGCTACCAGCGAAGTCTATCCATATTCAAAAACCGGCGGTTTGGCGGACATGGTCGGCGCCCTGGCCAAAACGCTGGCCCGGGCCGGCCATCAGGCCCGAATCGTGACACCGTTGTATCGCGGAATTCATCAACAATTTCCCCAAATTCGTCGCGAAGACTGGTGGTTCGATTTGCCGTTGGGAGACCGGCGAATCCAGGCTGAATTATTTTCTCTCCAGGCGGAGGAAAATCTGACCGTCTATTTTGTCCGGCAACAGGATTTTTACGATCGAAATGGCTTGTACATGGAGAATAATGTCGTTTTTGCCGATAACGCAGAACGGTTCGTCTTTTTCTCTAAATGCGTGGCTCATCTGGCGCGCTATTTACCCTGGCGTCCGGATATCGTTCATATTCATGACTGGCAAACAGGACTCGTTCCGGCGCTGTTACAGAACCAGCAAAAGAATGAGGGGTGGGGGAGTCCCCCGCCCACGTGCCTGACCATCCATAACCTGGCATATCAAGGGGTGTTTCCGCTAAACGCTTTCGAATTGACCAATCTGCCGCGCGAATATTTCACGATGGACACATCGGAATATTTCGGCCGTTTGAATTGTTTGAAGGCCGGCGTTGCCCTGGCGGATATGATAACGACTGTGAGCCCCCGGTACGCCCGGGAAATCCTGACCGAAGAATACGGGTGCGGCCTGGATGGCTTTTTGCGAAAGCGGCAGGCCCGATTAGTTGGAATCCTCAACGGCGTGGATTACGAGGAATGGAACGCGATGACGGATCCTTATCTGAAAGCCCATTATTCGGCGACCCGGCTGGCTGGCAAAAAGATTGATAAGGAGGATTTACAAAAGGACCTGGGCTTGGCCGTTTCGCCTGTGCCCCTGTTCGGGACAATTTCGAGGCTCGCCGAGCAGAAAGGAATCGATATCCAACTCGCTGCCCTGGAAGAAATGCTGAGCGCCGACATGCAATTCGTGATGCTTGGCGCGGGATCGCCGGCTTACGAGCACGGCTACCATGAGCTGGCCCGGAGATTCCCAAATAAGGTCGCCGCTCGATTTGGCCATAATGAGAGCCTCTCTCACAGAATCGAAGCCGGTTGCGACTTTTATATTATGCCGTCCCGTTACGAACCCAGCGGGCTGAACCAAATGTATAGCTTGCGGTACGGCACTATTCCGATCGTTCGGGCTACCGGCGGCCTGGACGATAGTGTCGTGGACTATACGGAAAATAAAACACAGGCTAACGGAATCAAATTCTCAGAATACTCTCCACGGGCATTGTGCCGGGCAGTCCGGAAGGCGCTCGCGTTGTACGACCAGCCTGAGTTACTGACCCGATATCGAAAAAACGGCATGAAATGCGATTTTTCGTGGGAACGCACGGTTGGCCGATACCTGGAGGTCTACGAAACCGCAAAAGTCGCCGCGAGGCGGTAAAAACCGGCAACCGGATACAATCTTCATCTAGCGGCTGGCGTAACCGGCGCTGGATCGTTGCACCAGGTTCGCATATCGATGCGCCCGTTTGGCAACCGCCCGGCACGGATGATCCACTTCCTGAGGCGCATTCCAAAGCACATAGAATTCAAAATCGTTTGGCACACGGTTGTGCGATTGTTTGAACTTGTTGACGCGCGGCTTCATAATCTTTTGAGCGGCATCCAGCGCGACACCCGCATTTTGGGGATTGCCGCCCGGCCAAAGATACGGGCGGATCTGAAACCGTGAAACTTCACCCAGCGAACCAATGGCCGTATCATCGTTTCCGCTTTCAATCATCGAAAGTGCGGCCCATCGATCCATAGCACGCGCCGATGAAACCATCGCAAGCGCGGCAACCAAATCAATTAGAGCGTTGATCCTCATCGTCGTCCTATTTAGCCAATTATTTGCCAATTGAAAAGCAGAAAGTAATTAAATATAACAAACATTGTCTAACATTAATTCTGTGGGCAAAAACGCGCCGGTTCCAAGCATTTGCAATGACTGTAGTCTTTGGCGTGTTAAGAACGATTCATCTTTGATTGTTCTGCTCATAGTAATTACGTTGCAATATACCCGCCCCCAGCGACTTTTTGCAATGACATGGCATGACGTTTTTGGGACAACGGGCCTCCTTAATTTGACCGATTTCAGCGTTTTAGGGTGGCTTTTCGG
>DASYZW010000684.1:0-3878 GCA_035945915.1 Verrucomicrobiia bacterium
AGCGTGCCCGGGAAAGTCCAGTTCGGCGCGGCATGGTGGTTTTTAGACCAAAAGGAAGCCATGGAATGGCAGATGAACGCGCTGTCCAGCCTCGGCCTGCTCTCACGCTTCGTCGGAATGGTCACTGATTCACGCTCTTTCATGTCTTACCCGCGTCATGAGTACTTTCGGCGCACCCTTTGCAACCTGCTGGGACGCGACGTGGAAAACGGAGAAATCCCCAATGACGACGCGATCCTGGGCGAGCTCATCGAGAATATCTGTTTTCGAAACGCTTCTCGATATTTCGGGATTTAAATTGCCTTTCGGAATTTTCCGCGCAATGATTTTGCGGCAATGACGCCAGATCAACAAGCCGCGCGCGAGATCTACCAGAAAATTGCCGACAACATCGCGAAGGTCATGCGCGGACAGTCCGCAGCAACCCGGAAGATGCTCACCGCGCTGGCCAGCGGCGGGCACGTACTCCTTGAAGATTTTCCCGGCACCGGCAAAACGACGCTGGCCAAAGCGCTGGCAAGGTCCGTCGACGCCTCTTTCAAGCGCATCCAATTCACCCCGGACCTGCTTCCCTCGGACATCCTTGGCGTATCCATTTTCAATCAGCGCGAACAACGTTTTCAGTTTCACGAAGGCCCCATCTTTACTAATATTTTGCTCGCGGACGAAATCAATCGCGCCTCGCCACGCACTCAATCGGCCTTGCTCGAAGCCATGGGCGAAAGCCAGGTAAGTGTGGATGGCCAGCAAATGAACCTTTCATCCCTTTTCTTTGTCATCGCCACTGAAAACCCGGTCGAGTTCCGTGGAACTTATCCGCTTCCGGAAGCGCAAATGGACCGTTTTGCCATGCAATTTTCCCTCGGCTACGTGCCGCCGGCGGAGGAAGTTTCCATCCTGGCGGCCCAACAGCATCGCCATCCGCTTGACCAGCTCAAACCCTGCGTTTCGCTGGAGGAAGTCCTGACACTCAAAACCGCCGTCGAAGACGTGCGAGTCAGCGACGAACTCAAGCGTTATGCCGTTGATATTGTGGGCGCCACCCGGACGGCGACCGGCGTTCGCCTCGGCGCCAGCGCACGCGCCTCCATCGCGCTGATGAAATCGGCCCAGGCGCTGGCTTTGTTTGAAGGGTCCGATTTTGTCGTGCCGGAACAGATCCAGGAACTGGCGGTTCCCGTCATTGCTCATCGCCTGGTCATGGAGCCACAGGCACGATTTTCTGGAATGACCGCGAGGACGGTCGTCGCGGATATTTTGAAAAAACTGCCGGTTCCAGCATAATGCGGAGTCGAAATGAACCTGAACATTATATGGCGCGCCGTTTACCGGTTTTACCGCGTCATGTCATGGCTCATTTACTGGGCGCAACGCCGCTTTACTCTAACCGGATGGATGGTGGTGACGGGGCTTCTTTCCGTGGCTTCCTTTGGCGCCCTTGACACGGAAACTCTGTCTGCTTACCAGGCCTTTCCGCTGCTGCTCCTGTTATTGGTTTCGGCATTCGCCTTCACCTTGTTCTTTCGCTTGAAATTTTCAGCCGTTCGGTTCCTGCCCCGGTTTGGAACGGCCGGGCAACCGTTTGTCTATCGCGTTCGCATCCACAACTTAACTTCCAGAACGCAACGCGGCCTGACTCTTTTGGAAAATCCGGCCGACCCGCGGCCCTCGTTTGAGGAATGGCTGGCCCGACAGCTCGCCGAAGAAAAGAAAGTCCGTTCCCTCCGATTGAGCCGCCCGCAACAACGTTACAATCCCTTTCGGGTTGCGACTGTGGAAAACGCTCCCATTCCGCCGATTCCGCCAAACGGAGAAGTGGAAACCAAGGTTACCGTCACACCCCTGCGGCGGGGCCTATTCCGTTTTGACGGATTGACCATCGCAAGAACCGACCCGTTCGGGCTGTTTCGCTCCTTTATTAGATTTCGGGCGCCGGAAACCATTCTGATTCTGCCCAAACGCTATCCCCTGCCCCCCATCGTCCTTCCGGGGGTCACACGATTTCAGCAGGGCGGCGTGGCGCTGGCGTCAAACGTGGGGCAGAGCGACGAATTTGTGTCATTGCGGGAATATCGCCGCGGTGATCCACTTCGGCGAATCCACTGGCGCAGTTGGGCGCGCATCGGCAAGCCGATTGTTCGTGAGTTTGAAGATGAATTTTTTTCCCGCTACGCCCTCGTACTCGACACGTTCAGCGATGAGCCCTCCAGCGAGCCATTTGAAGAAGCGGTGTCGGTGGCATCTTCATTTGCCTGCGCGATTCGAACCCAGGAGTCATTGCTGGATTTGCTATTCGTGGGCGCGCAGGCATATTGTTTCACCGCCGGCCGCGGCCTGGCTCATGTAGATCAAATACTTGAAATTTTGGCATCGGTGCGCGTCTGCGCGGACAAATCGTTTGAAGCTCTCGAAACGATGGCATTGAACCATGCCGAGTCGATTAGTGGCTGCATTTGTGTTCTGCTATCGTGGGACGGTCCACGCCGGCGATTCGTCGAGAAGCTCAAGGCTTTGGCCGTTCCCGTGCAGGTGATCGTCGTCCTCGCCGACAAGCCAAAGCTGCCGCTGGAACCCGGCCCGATGCTTGACACGCCGGAACATTTTCACACCCTCGTAGCGGGGCAAATTGAACAGGGGCTTGCGCGCATATGAAAACTCCGCCGTTCCTGATAGGCGCCACGTTGATTTTTTGGGGCGCCCAAACCAATTTTCTCGTCCCGGGCATCATCATGGCCGCGATCCTGGAAAGCTCGCGGTTTATCAAAACGCGATGGGAATATACCGACGACGAATTTGCGCGGATTTGGACTTTTTGCAATCTGCTGTTGCTTGCGGCGCTGATATTTGCGTTTAACGACAATGGCGGACCATCCGGTTTCAGCCAATTATTTGAAAATTTAAACTCCAACTCCGAAAAGGCCGCGGGCGCAGCCAGCAATATGACGGCGGACGCGGTCATTCGGTGGCTGCCGATGATTTTTTTCCTGTTTGTCGCCGCGCAAACCTTCAGCCCGGCCGATGGCGTGCCATTGGAATCGGTGTTTTTTTTATTGCGAAGCCGTTTAAAGCGGGCCCGAAAAAGAGGACAGCCCACCCCGCCCACGCGGCGATTTAACGCGGTTTATCCGTATTTCGCGCTCTGCCTTTTTTCCGCCGCCGGTCATCCGGTACAAAATGACTACTTTTACTATGGCCTTTGTGTCCTTTTGGCATGGGTGCTTTGGCCGCAACGTTCGCAACGCTTCGCGGTTCCCGTCTGGTTCACCATGATGGCCATCGCCGTGACCGCCGGCTACATGGGTCAGCGCGCTTTTGGACAGTTGTCCCGCCTGGCCGAGGAATACGATCCTCAATTACTCTCGTATTTCATGCGTTCGCTTACGGACCCGCGAAGGAGCCAGACGGACATCGGCGACGTCGGAAAAACCGAGCTATCGGGCAGGATTGTTGCGCGGCTCCAACCTTTGAATAAATCGGCCCCGCCGAATTATTTGCGAGAGGCCACCTACCGCGAACTGAGAGAACTCCCCGGGCACAGCTACAAACAAAGATTCTCCGCCGAACTCCAATGGGACACCGGCATTACGAATAATTCCAACCCCGACCCGGTCCAGGAGGCGCCGCCCGAAAGCGGGAATTTTCCGCTCCATCCCGGGTCCGCCAACCGCGCCGACGTCACGATTGCCTGCTATTTGAATGGCATCAACGCCGAAGACAAATACGCTGACGGCGTGCTTCCGCTGCCAACGGATTGCAACCGCCTGGAGAATTCGAGGGCCTACTTTGTTTACCGGAATAACCTGGGCACGGTACTCGCCGAAGGACCGCGTTTGATGATTTTCGACGCGCGTTATGGTTCAGGCATGATCATGGACGCT
>DASYZW010000685.1:0-4681 GCA_035945915.1 Verrucomicrobiia bacterium
ATGGCTGTGGATTCATTTGACCCTTGCGGAATTTATTTTGGCACGACCGGTGGCCAGGTTTACGCCTCAGCCAACGGCGGAAACACCTGGAACGCCATTGTGCGCGATCTTCCGGCGGTCCTGTCCGTGGAAACGCAGACACTGTCATGATTCGAGTTGAGCTGCCATTTCACCTGCGCAATCTCGCCCGGGTATCCGGCGAAATTCAATTGGATATCGCGGAACCAGTCACTATCAATGCCGTAATTACTGCCCTCGAAGAACGCCATCCGGCCTTGCGAGGCACGATTCGCGACCACGGGACGTTAAAACGGCGGCCGTTCATCCGCTTTTTCGCGTGCAAAGAAGACTTGTCTTTGGAATCGCCAGAAACGCAACTTCCCAAGGCAGTGTTGGACGGCGCCGAGCCCTTCCTTATTGTTGGGGCAATGGCTGGCGGTTGAAGTTTGAGATGGGCATTTTCTCTAAAAATCGCGCCAAAATGGCGCAACAAGTACATTAAAAAAACCGCTTGCAATTTTCGGAGATAAAAGCGATGCTGTTCTGCCTGCTGGATAGCTTAGTAGCTGCCAAAACATGGTGAATCTTCATGTGAATGAAAATTGGTTCAGTGATGATTTGAAATCCGATAGTCGGAAACAGTCTTGGGAGCGGCATCAAGGAGTTGTAATATCACATGAATAATAAATTGTTTGTAGGAAATCTTTCCTTCAACACCACTGAAAACGACCTGAACGACGCGTTTGCCGCGCACGGAACAGTCACTGAAACCAACCTAATGATCGATCGCACGACCCAACGCCCTCGCGGTTTTGGCTTCGTAACGATGAGCACCGAAGAAGAAGCGCAAAAAGCCATTTCCGCCATGAACGGCGCACAATTGGGCGGACGCGCTATTACCGTTAACATCGCGCGCCCCCGTGAAGAACGCTCCGGCGGCGGCGGCGGTGGAGGCGGACGCCGTGAATTTGGCGGTGGCGGACGCCGCGAATTCAGTGGTGGACGTAATCGCCACTAATTGATTTTCAATAATGGGTTGATGGATTAGTGGATTGATGACTCAGACCGCGTCTTTCAACTTTCCAATTATCTGATAATCCATCAATCTTAAGACTCACAGCAGGACCTGCCCCGGCAGGTCCTGCTTTTTTTAGGATCTGATCCGGGATACGCACGGGTTCCCTTTGATATAAAATCTTAAATGCCGCCGTGCCCAATGTTTTGCGTAATCCACGCCGATTCGCGGCCCTTTTATCGTCCGGAAAACTTCGGTGCTGGCCGGCGCCGCAATATAAAAATCTTCGCTCGAAAGGTCGTGGCCATTGAGATGTTTATCGATCTTCATCGCCCGGCAAAGTAATCCCGGTCCGCACCCGCGCTGTTGGATATTCTTCACCGGTTCAATGGCCCGTAACAAGACGGCGGAGGCATGGCCTTCGCGTTCGGTCACCACGTTCATGCAAAAATACATCCCGTAAATGAAATAAACGTAAGCGAAACCCGGCGGCCCGAACATCACCTTCGTCCGGGGGGTCAGTCCCCGCGCGGAATGCGCCGCCAAATCGTGCGGGCCCAGGTATGCTTCCGTTTCCACAATTTTTCCGATGCGCTCGACTCCATCGCTCACATGGACCAGCCATTTGCCGAGCAGGTCGCGGGCGACCGTAATCGTTTTGCGGTCGTAGAAATCGCGCGCCAGTTTTTGCATGGGCAGATGATACCGCCGGGTCGACGAAATTTCGATACCCGTCCGGCGCAAAACCGCTTTGGCATTTGCCCATTTCAAATTAGTATCGGCGCATGTTCGAACATAAAAGCAGCCCGCTACTGTCGCGCCGGGCGTTTATTCGGCGGTGGGCGCGCTGCGCTTTATTGGGCGCGGCCATCTCCGCGGTTTGTTTGTGTATTGGAATGATCGGATACCATTGCTTTGAGGGCATGGGCTGGGTGGATGCGTTCGCCAATTCATCCATGATCCTGGCGGGAATGGGTCCGTTGGGGAATTTAAATACGTCCGCCGGAAAAGTTTTCGCGGGATGCTACGCCTTGTTCTGCGGGTTGATCTTAGTCACGGTGGTCACCATCCTGATCGCGCCGGTTTTCCATCGGGCGCTGCACAAGTTCCATTTGGAAAGCCAGGGGAAAAAATCCTGATCAGGATTTCAAGCCGTGCGGTTTTCGAACGAAGTCCATCCCGACCAGGCACACGTCGTCTTCAAATTCATGGCTGACGGAAAAGTTGCGGACAATCGCGAGCAAATCGTCGAATAGCTGGCTGGTCGGTTTCGAGATGAGCGGTTTTAGGCCCATAATCAGCCGTTCCTGGGAGTAAAGTTCTTCGTTGGGGCCCTGGACTTCGTAAAGACCGTCGGTGAATAGCATGATTAAATCACCGGGGACAATCTGAATTTCGGAAGTTTGATAGCGAGGATCATCGAAGAGGCCGAGCGCGGGCTGGCTGTGGCCGGTGGAGTTTGCAAGGGCGGTGACTGTGTTTTCCGGGCGCCTTACCAGCAGCGGTTTGGGGTGGCCCGCGTTGGCAAAACGCATGAGGCCGTTCTGCCAATTCGCGACGAAATAAAAGGCCGTCGTCAGCATCGGGGAACCGGTGGTCTTCAGAATGTTGAACAGGTCCGAGTTCAATTTCCGCAGAAAAAATCCCGGGTCATGGGCGCAGGGCTTGAGTTCTTCGGCCAACGCCCTGATCATGGCCGTCACCAGCGCCGCGCGAATCCCGTGGCCCGTCACGTCACAAATCAACACGCTCGCCTCGTCGTCCGAAAGCGCCGAGACTGCGAAAAAATCTCCGCTCACAGCCTCGGCGGATTGGTACCGGTGGGCAAATTGAAAAGCGCTTTGTTCGGGCGACGCTTCTTTTGGGAAGTTGGGATACTGCTGCGGCAGCATGGTCAGTTGGATTTCGCGGGCCATGCGCAGGTTTTCCTCCATCGCCTGGTTTTTATTCCGCAACTCCTCACGGCTGCGCGACAGTTCCGCGGTCGTCCGCCGGATCTGTTCCTCCGCATATTTCCGCTCGGTGATGTCCTCCACCGTCCCCTCGTAATAAAGGACTTTTCCCTCGGCATCACGCACGGCCCGGCAGTTTTCTGAGATCCAAATGACGGTCTGGTCCTTCCGGTAAATCTTTGATTCAAATGCCGTGATTACGTCGTTGCCCTGCATCATCTCAACAAACTCTTCACGGCGGCGCGGTTCGACATACAGGCTGTGCGCAATATCGGTAATGTTGGCGATCAGGTCCGCGGGCGAGTCATAACCATAGATGCGGGCCAGGGCAACATTGGCCATCATGTAATGGCCATCGGGCGTCGTGCGGAAAATACCTTCGATCAGGTGGTCAAAGATTCCGTAGTAATTTTCCTTTTCCGCGACCAGGGCGACGCGCTCAATCTGGCGTTCGATGGCGCAGCGCACGGTCCGTCGCATCAAGCTGGGTTGAAATTCTTCCCGGGCGAGGTAGCCCTGGGCGCCGGCATTAATGGATTCCACGGCGAACGATTCGTCTTTCACCGATCCGACGACAATCACCGGCAGATGCGGCGCCTGAATCGTCAGCGCGGTTATCTGGAATAAACTGGCCGTGTTCGGGTTGGCCGGCTCGAAGAGAATGGCGCTGAAACTGTTGCCTTTGAGGACCGGACCGGCGCGGTCAAAATCCGCGCGTTCGAACAGGTCACCGGATGTTCGCAATGCCTCGGCGGCTTTGCTTGCGAAACCGTCATCATTGCCAATGAACAATATTCTCAGTGCCTGCAGGTCCATAATTCGACCGGTCTGCGGCCTAACGGACCGCTTGGAGTAAGATACAGTTTTCGCCGTTCGCCGCAAGCGATTGCGCGCGGGGCGCGGCCGCGCAAAAGGGTTGCTCGAATTTCCGGAGGCATCACCCCGGCGAAAATGAAATTAATGACAGGGCGGGCTTCGGCGCGGGCTTCCAACTCATCATTTTTTGCTAATCTAATTTTCAAATAGTGCGACACAGCTACATTCGAACATCTAATTCAAAGCTCCGCCGCCACCGCAAATATTTGAATAGTAAGACTTTTTGAGCGTTAAACTTTGCTTTTTAAATTAAAACCGGCCTTCTCTGGGATTGATTTTGGCAATTTTGGGGTTGCCAACGTTGCTGGACGAGCGTACTCTTTTTTAGGTGCGAGGAACCAGCCAGCAAGGATCGTTATTATGAAAACCAAGCCAACGCTGTCGGCGGCTAAAGCCAAGCCGGTCCGAGCCAGCCGCGCGCGAGCCGCCGCTGAAACTTCGGCGGAAGAAAAATCTGTTGTCTCCCCGTCCCGTTCCCCCGAAGCAAAAAAAATCCGCAAGACTGTGGCGTCCGCCATTAGCGATGCCGTAACTCCGATCAAGAAAAGGATCACGCGCGTCAAAGTTCCCAGGAAAAAGCTCGAGGTTCCGCCCATTTTGCTCGAGGGCGATCGTCCCGCGCCGCCGCCGGCAAGCGGACCCGGCCAGAAATATGTTCTCGGCGCGTGGCCGGCGTCGCAGAAGCCCGAGCCCGAGCCCGAATTGCCGGAAGCCTACGGCACCAAAAAACTGTTCCTCACCGCCCGCGACCCGCATTGGCTTTACGCCAATTGGGACCTGACCCACGACCAACAATCGAAGTTAAACGCGCGTTCGGCGGAAGGACATTTGATTCTTC